>JAKAPW010000073.1 GCA_021811935.1 archaeon
GCGGGGGTGCCGCTGTCCGTGGATCTGGAGGGCGTCTGCTCCACGGGGGCGCGCCTGGACCTCTCCGGCTGCTTCGTCTTCTGCAACAGGAGGGAGTTCGAGGAGTACTACGGAGGGCCGCGGGGGCTCGCCGGGGAGAGGGCGGTCGTGGTGAAGTCCGGGGAGGAGGGTTGCGTCATGTACCGGGACGGGGGGCGGACGCGGGTCGCCACGCTCCCCCAGCAGGCCGTCGACACCACGGCGGCAGGCGACGCCTTCAACGCCGGGTTGATATCCTCCATGCTCCGGGGAAGGGGGCTGCTCCGGTCCTGCAGGTGGGCTAACGCCGTGGCCGGGGCCAAGGTGCTGCGCACAGGCGCCAGGGCGCGCCTGGACCTGGAAGAGGTCAGGTCGCTCTACGCGAAGATGTAGCTTCTATTCGCCGCGGACCTTCCGGACGACCGCCATCAGACGCCTCACCCTTTCGGGGTCGACCGGGTTGACCGTCATCCCCTTGTACTTCAGGGAGGTGCCCACTATGGCGCCGTCCGCGACAGTCATCAGCTTCTCGGCGTTGTCGACGGAGAAGCCGCTGCCGATCAGTATCTTCCTTTCCGGTGCTGCGCCCTTCACCCTCTTGACCAGTTCGAGCGGCGTCTCGGCGCCGGTCATCCTCCCCGTGACTATCAGCGCGTCCGCCATGTAGAAATCGGTCCAGACGGCGTGGGTCTCGGGGTCTATCCCGGGAAACATCACGGCGTGCTTCTTGTAGACGTCTGCGAAGAACTTGATGTCGCCGGCGTGGAGCTCCTTCCTGAGCCTGAGCAGCTCGGCCCCCACCCCGTGGTCGAGGTCGCCCGTGTCCCAGAGGTAGGAGCCCGTGAGGAGGTCGACCCGCATGAACTTGGCCCCGGCGGCCTTGGCTATGCCGAGGGTCACCCTGCCTCCGTTGTGGATGACCGTTATCCCCGCTGGGACGCCGGCGGCCCTTATCACTTCCCTGGCGGCGACGCCGTGGGCCACCATCTCTTCGGGCGGGACCTTCTTCCCGACGAAGTAGGGCAGGTCCCACATGTTCTCCACGATTATGCCGTCCACGCCGTTCTCCACCAGGGCCTTCGCGTCCTTCACCGCGAAGTCGATTATCTCGTCCATCGGTTCGCCGTTGTAGGCCGGCGCGCCGGGGAGGGGGTGGAGGTGCACCATGCCCACTATCGGCCTTTCCGTCCTGAAGACCTCCGTGAACGACTGCATCCTGGATGCATAGAATTTCCTGGCCCATTCGGGCTGCACGTCGTCCGGGTTCATGCACGCCTCGGCTCCGCGTCGGATTAATAAGCATGACAGCGCCGTCGGCCCGTCAGGAACTCTCAGAGCCTGAAGATCTTCTTCAGCCTGACGACGAGCTTCTGCTGGTCCGCCCCGGCCCGCCGCACCGCCGCCTTCGAAAGAAGGCCGTCCACCTCCTCCACCGACCCGTCGGGGAGCTCCAGCAGCTTCCTTATCATCCGGGCCCTGGTCGCCCGTTCCGGCTCCAGCTTCTCCATGAGCGCCCCCATTACGTCGACGTAGCCGAGCAGCGTCTCGTCGATGCTGTCCTTCAGGGACAGGACCTCTTCGCGGCCCTTGGGGGTTATGGCGAAACCCCTGGCGTCTCCTCCGTCCTTTTCCACCAGCAGCCCCTTCTTCTTCAGCGCTTCGAGGGAGTCGTAGATGGTGCTCGTGGCTGGCATCCACCTGTACTCGGTCTGCCTGGCGATCAGGGACGCGAGGTCGGACGCGGTGACCGGGGCCTCCGACATGAACGCGAGTATGGCCAGCCGGGATATTCCATGGGGGACGGCCGGTCGCTTCTGCATGGCCCGGCGTGGGATGCGCGACCTAATAAAGCGGCCTCAGCCCGACCGCCGCCGTGTTGCCCCCTGCGCCGCCAGGGACACGGCCTCCCCGAAGGTCTTCGCTTCCGCCCTCAGGCCGAAGGCGGAGCTCATCTCCTTGATGATCGCCCTCTCCAGGACGGCGGAGCCCGAGCCGAAGAGAGAGTCGACCGCCTTCCAGAAATCCGCCGGCCTGCGGGCGGCGTCCTCGCGCTTCAGGCCGAAGGCGTGCTCGATGTGCCAGTACACCGCCTCCTTGGTCCCCTGCCCCAGGAGCGTCATCCCCTTGTCCACGCACGCGCCGACGGCCGCCTCGAAATCTCTGCTGACCAATCGCATCTACTCAGGACATGGGCGTAAGGTTGACCGTAGGGTAGCCCCTGCTCGAGTCGTAGTCCACCACGTACATCCTGGAGGGCGGCTTTATCGAATACAGCACCAGCCTGCCGTTTATCTGGTATAGCTTTAGGTACCTGCCCGCCACGCCGACCAAGAACTGGTTCGACTTGGTGAACTGCCGGGTGATGGCCAGGATGGTGCCGTGCCCCTTCGAGAGCATGGCGGACGTGAGCGCCTGGAGCTTCACTATCTCCCCCTCCCCGAACGTCGTCTCTATCCTGTCGATGCCGAGGATCGAAAGGTGAGGGAGCGCCTTCCTGTTCCCTGCCTTGGACATCTTCTCCACCGTCTTCCAGAAGATCTGCAGGCTCTTCATCGCCGACGTCGGGTCGAGCTGGAAGGAGTACGGGTCGCCGGCGGACGCCTCGTTGAAGCGCGCCACCTTCCACCTCTGCTCCAGCACCTCCTTCCGGAAATGGGGAGTCTTGAACCGCCTTATCATCTCCCCTGTCGCACCCGCCGTGGGGAGGGCGACGACGCACCCGCCGTTGGCTATGAAATTGGATGAAATCATGCTGACTAGCGGCATCTCCCACCCGTCCCCCACATACTGCCCAATCTCGATCACCATCCCCCTGCCGTCCCGCAGCCCGCCTCCGAGCATCGCGTCGAGCTCCCTGGAACCGGTCGAATAGTAGCCCGGGCTGTTCTTCACCTCCCTGAAGGGCCTGCGATCCTGCAGCGGCGGCACCGGGAAGGTGGTGGGCTCGAAGACGTTGAACCTCGCCCCGTGCAGCGAGAAGAGGTAGGAGACCTCGGGGATCTCCGCCCCCCTGAGCTTCTGCAGCTCGAGCCTCCTGACGCGCCTCCCGTCAATTATCTCGCTCTTCAGCAGCACTATAGCGTCGACCAGGTAGTCCGTGCTGCTGACCGCCGGCTCCTCGCTCGTGAAGACCAGCCTGGCGTTCCTGGTGTCCGCCAGGGCGAGGAGGGCGTTCTCCGTCTTCAACCTCTCCGTCGCGCTCAGCTGCCTGGCCACCGTGTCCCAGGAGTCAAGCACCACCAGCGGGTCCTTCAGCTTGGATATGTACTCTATCACCGTCTCGACGAGCATGGCGGCGTCCGAGAACCGCATGTCCTGGAACCTGGCGCCTTCCACGACCGCCTTGGGGAGCTTCACGCCGTCGTCCGTGAAGAGCAACCTGAGGCTGGGATACTGCATGAGTATCTTGTCCTCGGGCACGCGGGTCGAGACGTAGAGCCCGCCCCCGTGGCTCCTGAGCAGCTCCAGGGAGAAGATCGTCTTGCCGGTCCCCGGCTCCCCCTTGATGAGCACAGCCCTTATAGCCGGTCGCATGAGCGAGCCGACGACGGCGGAACTGCCGTCGGCTTTTGGCAATCCGGTCACTGAGAAATATGTAGAATAGGTTGGTATATAGGGCTTCTGCGGTCGGACCTAGCCGGCGGTCAGGGCGACCTGCGCGGTGAGCGTCTCCCCTGAGGTCGCCGACGGAGAGGCCAGGAAGACGAGCTGGACCATCACGACGGAGGACGAGAATGCGGTCATGGGGGCGGTGGCGGTGCCGGACTGGACGGCCGTACCCGACTTCACCAGATACAGGCACTGCAGCACGCCCGGGCTGCCGTCGGAAGTGGGCGCCGTGCTACCCGTCCAGAACCTGAACTCCAGCGTCTGGACCGGCAGCGTCCCCGACGCAGCCGAAGTGATCACCGCGGCCATGGAGGTCGCGCCGCCCTGGTTCACGAAGGCGGTCAGGTTGTCTATCACGAGCTCCGCGCCCGCTATGCCGTTCACCGTCAGGTACATCTGGTCGCCGCTCGAGCTCTGGGCGACGTAACCCAGGCGGGCAGCGGTCTGGTAGTCCGAGCCTTGCACCTGGATCACCGGGGAGGACTGATAGTGCGTCGTCCCGGCGTGGACCACCATCCCCGACATGAGGGTGATGACGATGAGGGGTATGGCGAAGACGTAGGTCTTGCGATTCATCGGTCATGCGCCTCCCTCCCACGGGGCCTCGTTCTGCGGCCCGTGGGTCGTCTGCTCCTGAGCGGGATACATCCAACTTGTCATTCATAGCGTGGAAACTGCATTTAAAGCGGTTCTTAACCCAGGATAGACATATCGCCAATACATGTATCCAGGATACTGGAAAACCACCATGACGGCCCCTGCCTTTGGCGAACCGGCAAGCGAGGGGCGACCTTTTTCACCACCCTTATCAATATTATAAGGGGCTTCGGGGCCGGTCTCCTGCATATATCATATTATGAAGACCATTTTAAATGAAATTTGTGATGTTTCTAGATTTCATCAAAGGCGTACACTTTCGGGGATGGACAGACTTATAAATTTCCTGAATGTGCGGATACCGACACTTCGGACATGGAACGACAGAGCAGCAGGCGGTCGAAGATGGACATCCTGTTCAACATACTGGACGCCATGGAGCAGGGCTCGGACAGGCCCACCCAGATAATGGGCAAGGCGAACATCAACTGGGCCGTCCTCCTCAGCATGCTCACCGCGCTGGTGAACCACCAGATGGTGTTGGAGAGGCGCGAGGCCAAGCGCACGGCCTACAACCTGACCGAGAAGGGTCGGACGCTGCTCGGCGTATGGTCCAAGGTGAGGGAGCAGGCCCTTGTGGTCGTTTCGGACGCTGGCAGCTACGAATCCATGCCGAAGTCGGTGTCGGAGCCCCAGGCGGCGGACAGCTCCGTCCTGTCCAGCCTGGTGGCCAGGCTGAAGGCGACCGGCTTCGCGACGAGGGACGACGTGGTGGTGGGCAGGTCGGGAGTCGGCCACAGGTTCAACGTCGTCGCCGAGGCATACGGCGGCTCCAAGCACGGCTTCCTGGTGTACGACAAGGTGGACGAGATGGACATCATCTCCGCCTTCATGAAGCGCATGGACACCCAGGTCAACGTCCACATGGTCTATTCCAAGGCGATTTCGGACGAAGCGGCCAGGCTCACCGCGTCGTACTCCATCAGGGCCGTCCCCCTGAAGCTCATGCTGTCCTCCGACCTCATGCTCCGGACGATGTATCTGGGCGACGCGCTGCTGTCCAGCAACTCCCTGCTCATCTCCGTCGACCCGACCCTGCCGTACGAGCAGGCGGTCAAGACCATCGCGAACGAGCTGGAGGCCAGGAACCGCGACATGCTCGTCTTCACCTCGAAGGTGAGCCCCGTCCACAAGTCGCTGACGGGCGGCCCCCGCCTCAAGTTCTTCCTCATGACCTCCAACGCGGGCGGGGTTTCGGCGGCCGGGGACGGCAAGTTCGTGATTCCCGCCAACGACACGGCCATCCTGCTGGACACGCTGCAGAGGAACCTCCGGCAGGCGGGGAAGGGGAGATCGGCCATGATATTCGACAGCATCTCGGACCTGATCCTGGAGCTGGGGCTGGAGAAGTCGTACGAATTCCTCAAGCAGGCCAACGAGATAGTCGACGAGACGGACTGCCTGGGCATATACGTGATGAAGAACGGGGCGCACGACCAGAGGACGGACAGCTTCATCAAGAGCCTCATCCAGAACCACGTGGTCTACGACGCGTCCGGCCTGAACATGACCAGGAGCGCCATGCCCGGGGGCGCCGGCGGCGCGCCTACCCGCTGACCAACTCCGGTATCCTTTCGAAGTCGACCAGAGTGTCGCAGTGGTCGCACTGTCCTTCTTGATGGTGGCGAAGCTCGACGTGACCGGTTCGGCGGCGGCGTTGGAGATGCACGACAGCTCGGGGCACCTCATCCTCCCCTCTATCCTGTCGGGCACCTTGGGGCGGTACTTGGCCACCTTCCAGTCGCGGACGTGGCTGACGGTCACGGAGGGGAATATGAGGCATACTATATCGCAGTCCCCTTCGGCGACGTGCCACCTGTCTATCTTCAGCAGGTCCTTCCTGCCCAGCCTGCGGCTCGGCACGTTGTGGAGTATGGCCACCGAAAGGCCGGGGTGTGGTCCGCAACCGTACCCGTCTCCATCTTCCTGCCGTCTCCATCTTCCTGACTAGCAGCGTGTCGACGCCGTTCTATAACGTCATGAGCCCCAGCAGGGCCGTCCTGAGAGGGAGCCCGTTTGCGACCTGCGCGAGGCAGTGGGCGTGCTCGCTGGAATCCACCTTGCGTTAGGGGCCGGCCCGGCGGCTATCCCCGCGGGGGACGCCAGCCGTCTTCCGAAGAGCTCCAGGCCCGGGCCGGGTCGCAGCCTCGCTATCTGCACCGCGAGGTCCTGGAGCTCGGCCTTCTCCGCTCCCGTCTGCGCTCTGGGACCTCGCCTGTAGTCCTCCCAGAAGTCGGAGCCGAAATCATCGTGCGAGAGGACCCGATTCAGCCGAACGACGAATTACGGTTTCTGTCCGCAAGGGTTTCTGCCGATGGCTGGT
>JAKAPW010000012.1 GCA_021811935.1 archaeon
GCCCCTTATCAGCCCCGCCTTGGCGAGCGGGGCCAGGCTCAGTATGGAAGAAGTGGCTATGCACCCCGGGACAGCGACGTGCCTGGCGCCTTCGATCTGCCGCCTCCTGAGCTCGGGCATGCCGTATACGAAGTCCTTCAGGAGCTCCGGGTGCGGGTGTTCGAAGTTGTACCATTTCACGTAGGCCCCTGGCTCGGAGAGCCTGAAGTCGGCGCCCAGGTCGACCACCCTGGTCCCCGTCTTCACTATCTCCGGCATGAAGCGGGAGCTCTGCCTGTGGGGCAGCGCCAGGAAGGTGACGTCGGACTCCGACGCGATCTCGGCCGGGTCTTCCCCGGTGAACTGGAGGTCGGAGGCCTTCCTCAGGTTGGGGTGCACCGCGTGCAGGTATTTCCCGACGTTCGACCTGGAGTAGCATCTCTTTATCTCCACGGAGGGGTGTGTCAGCAGGAGCCTGACGACCTCGCCACCCACGTAGCCGGAGGCCCCGATCACGGAAGCGGTAGTCTTCATCTTTTGGCCGTCTCCATGGCGTACCTTATGATCTCCTTCGGTATGCTGCCGGGCGTGACGGAGGCCGCCCCCTTGAACTCCACAGTCCCGTTGACTTCGTGCACCACCATCCCCTTCTCGGTCTCCATGGCGTCCACCCCGAGCACGCCGCCGCCGACCACGCGGGCGGCCTTCAGCACGAGCTCCTGCTCCTCGCCCGACATCTTGGCCGGCTCCGCCTTCCCGCCTCTGGCCACGTTCGTCCGCCAGTCCCCGTCCGGCTGATACCTGTATATCGCCGCCGCTATCCTGTCCCCGACCACGATCACCCTGACGTCCCTGGGCGGCCGTCGCACGTATTCCTGCACATAGAACAGCTGGTCATACGGGTCTTCGGCCCTCCGGGATTCTATGACGGTCTGGGCCTCGTCTCTGTCCCTGACCTTGGCCACGAGCCTTCCCCAGCTGCCTATGACAGGCTTTATCACGGCCGGGTACCCCAGGCCGTCCAGCGCCTGCATGGCTCCCTCCGCGGAGAAGGCAATGCGCGTCCGCGGGGTCGGTATCCCCTCCCTGGCGAGGGCGATGGTGGCGAGCATCTTGTCCCCGCAGAGCCGGGTGACTTCGGAGCTGTTCACCACGCGCGCCCCCATCCCTTCGTAGGCGGCCGCGACGTGCAGCCCCCTTACATGGCTGATGCACCTCTGCAGGACCACGTCGGAGCGACATTCGGCCGCCGTAAGGTCGAAGGAGGCCGTCTTCACGTCCTCCATGCTGGCTTCCACGTTCATCGCCTTGGCCTCCTCCAGTAGCAGCTTCTCCTCCAGGCGCAGGCGGTCGTAGGCTATGGTCAGTCGCACCTGTTTACTCTCCCCAGTCTTCTCCTACCTGCTCAGCGGACTTCAGCTCTATGGTCCCCTGCGCCCCGATCACCACTTCGTACTCGGAGCCGCAGTCCTTGCAGCCCACTATCTCTCCCGCTATGACGTCTTTCGGGACCTGCACCTGTCCACCACACTGCTCGCATTCCACTTCCACCTTTTTCACCTCCTTCTAATCTTTGCTATTTCCTCGGCCAGCCGCCCCGTCGACCTGGCCAAGGAAGCCTCCTTCGAGTCCAGCCAGGAGCCGAGCCTCCCCGCGTCCTCCTTCAGGCGGAGCCTCGTCGCCTTCGCCATGGAGGGGTTGGGGCTCCCCTCCGTCTTCTTGAGCGCGATCGAAGCCTGCGGGGTGCAGACCTGCTCGACCCTGGAGGCCGGCACGGAGAACCCCCCGGCCTCCGCCTCCTTCTGGAGCAGCCTCCCCACCTGCGCCGGCGTGTACTCCCTCGGCAGCCCCGCGGCCACCGCCCCGACCATGTGGTGCGCCGCCCTGAACTGGATGCCGAACTCCACGCACAGCGTCTCCGCCAGGTCCGCCGCGACGCCGAAACCGAGCAGGGCGTTCCTGGAGGACCTTTCCGCGTCGTACGTCATCCCCCTGACCGTGCCGGCCACCATGGAGAGCGAGTCCATCACTGCCTCCGAGCTCTTCCAGAGCAGCGAATTCATCTCCTGCAGGTCGAGGTCGTACGACTGCGGCAGCCCCTTCACCAGGGAGGCGGCCGCGGTGAGCATCCCCAGCACGGACGAGGCCTTGGCCCTGACCGTCTCCAGCGCGGCCGCGTTCTTCTTCTGGGGCATTATGCTGCTCGTCGAAGCGTAGGCGTCCGGTATCGTTATGTACGAAGCCTCGGAGCTGCTGTAGAATATCAGGTCCTCCGCCAGCCTGCTCAGGTCCAGCTGGACAATGAGGAAGGCGGATATGGCCTCTATCATGAAGTCCCTGGCGCTCACCGCGTCCATGGTGTTCTCCACTATGCCGTCGAAGCCGAGGAGCTCCGCCACCCTCCTCCTGTTCACGTTGACCGTGGTGCCGGCGAAGGCGGCCGAGCCCATCGGGGAGAGGTTCACCCTGCCGTAGCAGTCCGCCAGCCGGCCCGCGTCCCTCAGCAGGGCCTCCGCGTAGCAGAGCAGGTAGTGCGACAGAGTGGTCGGCTGCGCCACCTGCAGGTGGGTGTAGCCCGGGATCAGCGCGTCGTCCGCGCCCGAAGACGCGTCCAGCAGGGCGGACACCGAACCGAGGAGCTTCCGCAACACGCCAAGTATCTCCTGCCTGGCCCTCATCCTCAGCGCCGTGCTGACCTGGTCGTTCCTGCTCTTGCCGAGGTTCATGTAGCCTCCAGCCTCCCCGGCGGACTTCGCCACGAAGGCCTCCAGGTTCATGTGCACGTCTTCCAAAGAGGGGTCCATTGCGAACCCGGACGTCGCACCCTCCAGCGCGCTCAGGATGGCGGCCGCCTTGCCCCGGTCCAGCACCCCGTCCATGCCGAGCGAAACTATGTGGGCCTGGTTTATCCGGACGGTGGGCTCGAGCAGGGGCCCGTCCTGCAGGACGGACGCGGTGAACCGGGCCGCGCCTTCGTCCATGCCGGCGAGTCTCTTCCCCCTCAGAAGGCTCATCTGACTGTCACTCTTTGCGCGCGGCGGGAGGCGACCCTGGAGGGCAGCCCCCAGAACTCGATGAACCCCTCTGCGTGCTGCTGGTTGAAGGTGCTCGACGAAGAGTACGTGGCCAGGTTGGCGTCATACAGGCTGTTGGGGGAGGAGCGCCCCACCACCCTCAGCCCTCCCTTGTACAGCTTGACCCTGACCGTCCCATCCACCTTCTTCTGGGTCGAGTCTATGAACGCGTCCAGGTCGGTCTTCAGCGGGTCCACCCAGAGGCCGGTGTAGACCATGTCAGACCAGACCGTGTCCACCATGCGCTTGAAGTTGAGCTGGTGCCTGTTCAGCACCATCTTCTCCAGCTCCCTGTGGGCCTCCAGGATGACCGTGGCGGCCGGGCATTCGTAGACTTCGCGCGACTTTATCCCGACCAGCCTGTCCTCTATGTGGTCGACGACGCCGACGCCGTTCCTTCCTGCTACTGCGTTGAGCTCGGAGATTATCTGGGGGAGCTTCAGCTCCGAGCCGCCGAGCGAGGACGGCACCCCGCCTTCGAACCCGACGGTGACGTACGTCGCCTTGTCGGGGGCCTCTTCCGCTGGCGTCACCCATTCGAACGCCTCCGCGGGCGGCTCGAACGACGCGTCTTCGAGCACGCCGCTCTCTATGCTCCTGCCCCACAGGTTCTGGTCTATGCTGAAGGCGTTCTTCTTGGCGGACACGGGCACCCCCTTCTCCGCGGCATAGCGCATCTCCTGGTCACGGCTGAGCCCCCACTCCCTGACCGGCGCGATTATCTTCAGCCCCGGGTTCAGCGCCCTCACCGTCACGTCCAGCCTCACCTGGTCGTTCCCCTTCCCGGTGCAGCCGTGGGCCACCGCCTGCGCCCCTTCGTCTTCGGCCACCTCGACCAGCTTCTTGGCTATCAGCGGCCTTCCCAGGGCGGTCGCCAGCGGGTACTTCCCTTCATACAGGCCGTTGGCCTTTATGGACGGGGCGACGTAGTCCCGGACGAACTCGTCCCTGACATCGGCCGTGAAATGCTTCAGGGACCCGAGCATCAGCGACTTCTCCTTGGCCGCGCCGAGGTCCTCGTTCTGGCCGAGGTCCATCGTCAGCGTTATCACGTCCGCGTCATACTTCTCCCGTATCCACTTTATCGCCACCGACGTGTCCAGCCCACCCGAGTAGGCCAGCACAACCTTCATGGAGGCCAATTTTTTCGGACGGGTCGGGGTAAGGCTTTTATATTTTTCGGCTGTGGATGGCCTGGAACAGTCCTATATGACCAAAACTGGCTATCGGGGGTCCATGGCCAAGGCCGTCCGCGAGATGGTCCAGGTCGACATGACCCTCCAGGACGCGCTGTACAGGGACGTGGCCAACATAAGCGCAGTCGCGAGGGAGCTGGAGCCCCTCCTCGAGGAGAAGTTCCACGGCAGGGTGAACGCGGGCAGCGTGGTGTCGGCGCTCAAGAGGCTCAGGAGGTCCGGGACGCCCCTCAGCATGTCCATCGCGAGGGTGATGGCCCAGAGCAGCGTGGCCGTCAGGACCGACGTGGCGAAGTTCGTGGTCTACCGGAGCAGGGAGACGCTCGAGGCCGTGCTGAAGGCCATATCCAGCTACCCGGAGGCCTTCATACACATAGCCGAGGGGACCTCCATGATAACGTCGATAGTGGACGAGAAGTACCTGGACAGGATAACGTCCAGGCTGGAAGGGGGCCGGCCTCTGGAGAAGAAGACCTCCCTGGCCACCATAACCATCCATAGCCCCAAGGAGATAATAGACACTCCGGGCTGCGTGTTCACCATCTACAGCCGCCTTTCCAGGAGCGGCATAAACATCCAGGACACCACGAGCAGCTACACGGACACGATAATAGTCGTCGGGCTGGAGGATTCGGGGAAGGCCTTTGAAGCCGTGACGGACCTGATAAGCGTCTGCAGGTCGATCCAGCAGGGAAAGGGTCGGCGGGGCACGCCTACCTGGTGACCAGCGTTATCACGTCTTCGTCCATCAGCCTGTGCGACAGGCCGACCTTCTGCCCGCCGAACTTGACGCTCCTCCCCCAGACCTGGGCGTACCTGAACTCGTCCTTTATCTTCCTGTGCACCTTGTCGCAGACTGTCACCACGCTCGACCCCGTCCTGACTATCATCGGCTCCTCGAAGTCGGTCTCGCCGTCCCTGCGCCGCATGTATATCCTGATGAAGCCCAGCCTGTCGTATATCTGCTCCTTCAGCTGGGCAATGTTGAGGCCGCTCTCGGCCGAGACCGGGACGAAGCCTGTCCCGAGCGCCGGCAGGTCCGCCGGGTCGAGCAGGTCTATCTTGTTCATGACCGTCAGGGAGGGGAGGTAGACCCTGTTGCCGAGAAGCACGTCCACCAGCTGTTCGTCCGTTATGTCCTCCCTGACGACCACCCTGGCGCTGACTATGTCGTAGACCTTCAGCACGTCCTTTATCAGCTGCTCCCTGATCCTGGTCAGCTTCACCAGCGGCACGACTATTATCCCGCCCGAAGAGGACTTCTCTATGCGGACGGCCGGGGGCCTCTGGTCCGTCTTGATCCCTATGGTAGCCAGCTCCCTCGCCAGCAGCTCCCTCGCCCGCTGCTGGAAGACGTCCACCACGAAGAGCACCAGGTCCGCCGTCCTCGCCACGGACAGCACCCTCTTCCCGAGCCCCCGCCCCGAAGAGGCCCCCTCTATTATGCCGGGCAGGTCGAGGACCTGCACGCGCGCACCCTTGTGCTCCATCACGCCGGGGACCACGTCCAGCGTGGTGAACTGATACGCCGCCACCTTGGACCTGGCGTTGGTGAGCCGGTTCAGCAGCGTGGACTTTCCGACGCTGGGGAGCCCTATCAGAACGACAGTGGCGTCGCCCGACTTCTTGACGTCGAAGCCGGGGGCGCTGCCGCCGCGCCTCGACTGAAACTCCTCCTGTTCCTTCTTCAGCTTGGCCAGCTTCGCCCTGAGCAGGCCTATGTGGTGCTCCGTCTTCTTGTTGACCTGCGTCCTGTGCAGGTCATCCTCTATCTGCTTTATCCTCTCAGGGATGCCCAACGGAGCCGCCCTTGCAACGCACCACCGCTTCGTATATTAGTCATCCGACGCCCCGCAAGAATGCCTATATCCCGAGCCAAATTGGGCCATCGAGGAGGGAGGAGGATGTTCGACGGCAGAAGGATGGTGCTGATGGGCGCCGCCCTGGGGCATTTCGTGAACGACGCCAACTCCGTCGCCTTCCCCATGCTCATCATCTACTACCATAAGATGGGGATACCGCTCTCCTATCTGGGGCTGATGGCCCTCCTCTACGGCTCCGTGTCGGCCCTCTCCGCCGAAAGGGTAGGGAGGTTCGCCGACATGTCCGAGAGGAAAGGGCGGGTGATGGCCCTTGGAATAGCCTTCCTGGGAGTGGCCATGCTGATCTTCGGGGCGGTGTTCACGCTCCCTTCCCTGGCCCTCCCCCTGCTCGCGTCCGCGGCGGTGGTGCTCGGCCTGGGGCTCTCCTTCTACCACCCGGTCGGGGCCTCCATAGTGGCCTCCGTGACCAAACGCTCCTCGACGTCCTTCCACCTCGGGGTCAACGGGAGCTTCGGAAGCCTGGGCAGGGCCCTTTCCCCCGCGATCGTGGCGCTCTGTGTGGAGTACCTGGGCGGCGGGCTGGGCCTCTCCGTCGAGGCGGCCGCCACCCTGATGGCCTGCCTGGCCATGGTCGCGCTGACAGGCTCGGCGGCCGGACGACCGGCGGCACGGGCGGACCAGAAGAAACAGCCGCTGGGGAGGTATCGCCGGTTCATCGCATCGCTCATGCTCATATTGTTCCTGAGGTCGGTGTTCGCCGGCGCGGTGGTCAACTACCTCCCGACGTACTTCGACCAGTATTTCGGGCAGCTGGTGTGGGCCGTCGTGATGGTGATGTACCTGTCGCCGGTGGTCGGGCAGCCCGTGCTCGGACGCCTCACCGACAGGCTCGGGGGGAGGAAGGTCATATTCCTGACCAGCGTCGCGTCGGTGACGGCCTTCGCGTTCTTCCTGCTGCTGCAGCACTCCCCCGTCCTCCAGATGGTGTCCATGGCCGTCTTCTCCTTCGTGACGTTCAGCGGATTCCCCCTGATGATGGGCTACACGTCGCAGATGCTGCCGGAGGGGATACTGGCCAGGGTGAACGGCATGGTGTGGGCCTTCGGCACCACCATAGGCTCGGGCGTCGGCGGGGCACTCGGCGGCTTCGTGGGGAGCTACTTCGGCCTGGGCAACATATTCCTTGTGGCGTGGGTGATCGGCATGGTATCCGTCGCCTTCCTCCCGCTCATGCCCAAGACGGTCCAGGCTACGTGACCTTTTCGCGTGCCGATTGCCTTAAGAGGCGTCCGCACGTTGCACCGACACGTGAGCGGACAAAGGCGGGTCTCCTTCGACAGGCTGCTCGCCGGGTCCTACTGGTCATGGCGCTCCAACCCGGCCCTCTCCGTCCCCGCCATGCTGAACGGCTCCGTCTCCGTCCTTGGGCAGTCGGTCCTGGGCATCTTCGGCATAGCGCTCGTCGTAAGGCTGGAAGGCTCGGGGACGCTCTCCGGGCTCGTGGCGATGGTCGCGGGAGGCAGGTATGCGGAGGCGGCCCGCCTGGCGCTGTCTCCCCCGGTGTTCTCCATCATCCTGGCATACGCCGTGCCCGCGGTCGCGGCCTCCCTGGTGGTCTCGGTCCTCGCCATGGGGTTCGCCCTTTCGTCCGAATACGGCTCGTATCAGCTCGTCCTGAAGGGGGGGCGCGTCGGCGTGGCGGAGGTCATGGGGAAGCTGAGGGAAAGGTGGCGCGCGATGGCCTGGACGCACCTCCTGTCGTCCGCGATCTGGCTGCTGCCCACGCTGCTCCCGCTGACGCTGCTCCTGGCGCTGCTCTACTACGGCCTCCCGGGGGTGGCGCTCACCACACTCCTCCTGCTGGCGGGCCTCGCGCTGTCGGCCGTCCTCTCGCTCATGCTGATATATTCCGAGGTCGTCGTCTTCTTCGAGGGAGTCTCCGGCCTCTCGGCCATCTCCGCCAGCATGGCCCGGGTCCGCAGGAACAAGGGGATAGCCCTGACCTACGCCCTCGTGGACGTCTTCCTCTCTGGCCTGATACTGTCCCTCGTATCCCTGGTCCCGGGGGCGAACCTGCCGCTCTCGTCGCTCGCCTCGGTCGGGGTGGGCCTCGTCCTCACGCCCGTCCTCCACCTGACCAAGACGTCCATCTACGTGGAGACGCAGAAGCAGGGGGGGGAGCCTTTCGAGCTCCGCCCCTCCGTCCTCAAGGACATGGCGGGACCGCTGGTCCGGTTCCTCTGGTCGAGGTTCAGGGCGGGCCTCGCGGAGCTGTGGTCGTACGTCTCCGACCCGGCCAACCTGAAGTACCACGCGGCCGCCGCCGCGGCCATGGTGCTCGGCACGGGGGCGGGCATCGCGGTCGGGGACGGCGGGCTGGCCCAGGGACTCCTCCAGGGAGGATATGCGCCGGGCAGAATAAACCCGCTCGTGGCGAACTCGGTCCCATTCTCTCTTGGGTTCTACATATTTCTCCATAACTGGCAGGTCTCCATGGCCACGGCGCTTTCCGGCGTGTGGTTCTCCGTCGCCCCGCTGACGGAGCTGATGCTCAACGGCGTCATACTGGGGATAGCCTATACGCTGACGCCGAACTTCACCATGTTCGCCGCCGCCATCTTCCCCCACGGCGTCCTGGAGATACCCTCGTTCGTGCTGGCTGGCTCGGCGGGCATCAGGCTGGGGGTCTGGTTCTGGAGGTCGGCCAGGTCGGACGACCCCGGGAGCACCGTCCGCTTCTACGCCGTCGCCAGGCAGTCGGTGTACATCGTGGTGGGCCTGGCCCTGCTCTTCCTGGTGGCCGGCTTCATAGAGGGGAACGTCACGCCGATAATAATGAGGATGTACGGCTGGAGCTGACCTGTCATGTCATCGGCGCAAAGAGCTGCATGACGGAGTCCTCGAACTGCGCCTGGGCGACGAAGTGCTCGTTCGGGTCCTGAATGAGGGTATACACCCAGTAGATCCCGAACAGGCCCAGCGTGACAAGCGTCAGCACCAGGTACAGCGCGAAGCTCCTGGAAGGCAGGGGCCTGGCCCTGTGGAAGGTCAGTTCCGCGCCGACCAGAGAGAGCGCCTTCGCTGCGTCCGCGAGCATCCCGTCCTCTATCCTCTCGTGCCTGTAGAAGTCCCTGGTGAGGAAATAGAAGACGTAGAGGTAGGCGATCACGCTCACGAAGGGCACCAGCATCAGGACGACCCAGAGGACGGCGCTCTTCTCCGACTCGTCCGGCTGCGCCTGGCGCTGGGCCCCGCCCATCGAAGAGAGGAACGGGCCCACGTCCGCCCCCTTCTTCCCGGCGGCGTCCCTCAGCGCCTGACCCAGGTCCGCGAAGAACTTCGCCTGCCTCTGGAAGTGCTGGTTCCTCCTCCTGATCATCATGTACCAGAAGTAAAGGTACAGGAGCTGGGGGATTATCAGGACCCACAGGGACGAGAAGGCGCCCGCCACCGCTCCAGCCGGCGTCACGCCACCGGAGAAGGACGACAGGAAGCCCACGGCGACGGCGCCCGCCGCGACTACCGCAGACGCCAGGGGGAGCAGCATCCACAGGGGAGAAATGTGCCTGTCGGTGATCACCCTCATGTCTACGTCGCTCTTCAGCGCCTGGAAGGACTGGGCCGACACGACCATGTATGCGCCGCCGAGACATATAACGCTTTGCGGCTGGGCAACGGTTATGAAGGGTCGGCCCGCACGCATCGCGACGATATACATGGACGACGCGCTGCAGGCTCTGAAGGAGGACCCTCTGTCGGAGGGGATGTACAGGCCGAACTACGGCGGCAGGGGTCTCGCCAACCTGCCCTCGAGCATATTCGACATGCTGTCGTGCAGGGCCGACGGATGGCCCGCCCTCGACGGGGACGTCGTCCCCCGGGGGGCGCACCACTCCACCGTCATCCTCTTCCTGGTGGACGCGTTCGGCTACAGTCTCTTCCAGGACTCCCTGAAGAAGAGCCCCTACCTCGAGAAGTTCGCCTCCCTCTTCCCCCCGGCCGCCGTCACCACCGTCTTCCCGTCCACCACGGCCACCGCGCTCACCACCCTGAACACGGGCGTCCCCCCGAGCAGGCACGGCATAGTGGGGTACACCATGTACCTGAAGGAGTTCGGTCTGATCGGCAACATGCTCGACTTCAAGGCCGTGACCTCCCCCAAGGACGATTCGCTCTTCGACAAGGGGCTCTCCCCGGGGGGGTTCCTTGGGGTGCCCACGGTCCACCAGAGGCTCAGGGAGCAGGGGGTCGAGTCGTACGTCGTCACGAAGAACATCATAATCAATTCGGGGCTCTCCAGGATGGTCCACACGGGGGCGGGCATCATAGGCTACGCCAGCCTGGGGGACATGTTCGTCCAGCTCAGGCGGCTGCTGGAGAGACGGGCCGGCCGGCCGAAGTACGTCTTCGTCTACTGGTCCGCCGTCGACACCGTCTGCCACATGTACGGCCCCAAGACGGAGGAGGCGGCTTCGGAGGTCCGCAGCTTCTTCTATTCCTTCCACGAGGAGTTCCTGACCAGGCTTTCGCCCAGGGTGAGGAAGGACTGCGCGGCGCTGCTCACCGCGGACCACGGCCAGGTGAGGGTCGACAGGGTCTACGACACCCACAGGGACAAGGAGCTGATGGACATGCTGGTCATCCCGCCCGCCGGGGACTCGCGCGTCTCCTTCCTGCACGCAAAGGGAGGGGCATCGGAGCGCATGAAGCTACACATAAAGAAGTCCAGGCCTTCCTACCTCTCCATGGACGTCGGGGAGGCGCTCCGGTCCGGTCTCCTGGGCGGGACCTCACCGAAGGCGGGGCTGCTGGACAGGCTGGGCGAAGTGGTGACGATCGCCGGGCCCAACGAAGCGACATTCTACCCGTTCAAAGACAAGGTCTTCCCCAACAAGGGCGCCCACTCCGGGCTCTCGGAAGACGAGCTCGTCGTCCCCCTCTTCTACGCCCCCTTCGGCGAGCTGCGGTAGAGGAGGCGGCGGCGTGGTCAAGAAGGTGGCCGTGGGCAGCACCAACAGGGTGAAGGCGGAGGCAGCAAGGCTCGCGTTCGGGCGCTATTTCGAGGTGGACGTGCTCCAGGTGGACGCGGACTCCGGCGTGGCGAAGCAGCCTGTCGGGGCGGACACGTTCAAGGGGGCGGCCAACAGGGCGCGCGCGGCGGTGCGGCTGGGCAGGGCCGACTACGGCGTCGGCATCGAAGGAGGCATAATGGAGATGGACGGCAGGAGGATGGCCTTCGCAGCGGTCTGCATCCTCTCTTCCTCCGGCCGGGAGTCGATGGCCACCAGCGGCTTCTTCCCCCTCCCCAGGGAGGCGCTCTCCCTGATAGACCGGGGGATGGAGCTGGGCGAGGCGATGGACGCCGTCTCCAGGATGAAGGACACCAAGAAGGGGCCGGGGGCGGTGGGTCTGCTGACCGGCGGGAAGATAGACAGGGTCGCGCTCTACGAGCACGCGGTGATACTGGCCATCATACCACACCTTAACGACGCGTTCTCCTGGTGAGGTCCTGCAAAACATATAAGCGATGCCGGAGGTCGTCCCTCCGCCCCGTTAGAAGAGCTCGGGGGAGATGGCGCGGGCCGCCTATGATGTCGAGCCGTCAGAGGCGGGGCACATACAAAGGACGAGGACCGACGATGAAGAAACAGGACCCCGAAAAGCTAGCGGAGACGAAGGCCAGGCTAGCCGCGCTCATGCGCTCGCTGAACCGCGAAGACGGCCGGCGGACGGTGGTGGTCGTGGAGGGGGACAGGGACGAGGAGGCGATAAGGGCCCTGGGCTATCGGGGGGAGGTCTTCAGGCTCTGCGCCTGCGGCAGGAGCTATTCGGGGCTCCTTTCGGCGTCGGAGAACTGCCACAGGACCGTGCTGCTGACGGACTACGACAGGAAGGGGAGCTACATGCTGCACAGGGCGTCCCGGATGCTGCAGGGGAAGGGGCTGGTGGTGGACACCTGGCTCCGGAAGAGGATAAGACAGATAACGGAGGGACAGGTGGACCACATAGAAGAGCTGGGCGGCTTCGCCACATAGGCCAGGGGAGTTCAAAAAAGGTTTATTATGCACTCGGGGGAGGCTGAAGATATCAAGCTTAACGCTGTAACGCATAATAGAAAAAGAGATTGATGGTAGTTGACGGATTCAAGCTTAGTAAAGTATCTGGTAAAGTTAAAGTTCAATATCGATGGCGTGGTCGAGAAGGCCGACGTCATCGGCGCGATCTTCGGGCAGACCGAAGGCCTCTTCGGACCGGAGCTGGACCTGAACGAGCTGCAGAAGAACTGGAAGCTCGGCAGGATAGAGATAGAGCTGCAGTCCAAGAGCGGCCAGACGGCGGGCTATGTATACATCCCCGCCTCGACCGACATAACCACCGCCGCCCTCATAGCGGCCGCGATAGAGAACGTGGACAAGGTAGGGCCCTGCTCGGCGCGCTTCCAGCTGGAGGAGATAGAGGACGTCAGGGCCTCCAGGAGGAAGAGCATAGAGGAGCGGGCCAAGGACATACTGAAGACGTGGTCGTCGAAGGCCACGAGCGAAGGCGAGGAGACCCTCAAGAGCGTAACCGAGGCCATCAAGCGGGGGAAGGTGGTCAGCTACGGCAGGGACGAGCTCACCGCGGGAGAAGGGGCGCGCACCGCCGAGGAGATAATACTGGTCGAAGGGAGGGCCGACGTCATCAACCTTGGAAGGGCCGGATACACCAACACGGTCGCCATAGGGGGAGCGAAGCTGACCGACTCCATAATCAGGCTGACCAAGCAGAAGAAGTGCATCGCCTTCCTGGACGGGGACAGGGGCGGCGACATCATAGCGAGGGAGCTGCAGCAGACCGCCAAGGTGCACAGGATACTGAGGGCGCCGAAGGGCAGGGAGGTGGAGGAGCTGACCCCGCTCGAGATACAGGGCATACTCGGCGGCGCGAAGCCCGCGGAGAGGGCCCCCCGCCGCGAAGCGCCCCCCGCGCCCAAGGCTGTCCCCGCGCCCAAGCCGGCCGTGGCAGCGAAGCAGGTCGTGACCGCGAAGCCGGACCAGAAGCTCGCAGCCAAGGTTTCGGAGATATACCCCGACCTGAAGGACACTCTGGAGGGGTTCATACTGGACGATTCGCTGAAGGTGCTGGGGCGGATACCCGTGAACGGGCTGTCAGGTTCGCTCGGCGAATACCAGGGCGCCAGGCACGTGGTCTTCGACGGTATAGTGACCCAGCGCCTGGTGGACGCCTCGGCCAAGGCGGGCGTGTCGTCCCTGATAGGCTACAAGATGCAGGACTCGCTGAAGCCGGCCCCCGGCATGGTGATACAATCCTTCCATTCCCTGGGCCTGGCGTGAGTTGCTCTTCAAGCGGATCGACGGCGGAAAGGCGCTGTCGATAACCCCGCAGAGCTCGGCCGACCTCTGGCGGATCAGGCGCATAATCCGAGTCGGAGACATGCTGGAAGCGTGGACGACGCGCGAAATCAAGCAGGAGGGGGACTATATGCGCCCGGACAAGGGCAGGAGGGTCAGCCTCAGGATAAGGCTCGCGGTCGAGCAGATAGGGTACGACAGCCAGCTCGACAGGCTGAGGGTGAGGGGCAAGATAATGGACGCGAGCAACGAGATGACGAAGCACGGCTCGTACCACTCCATCGAGATAACCCCCCTGTCCGAATTCTCCCTGTACAGGGACGACTTCCCCGACTGGGTCTTCTCCGCCCTGAAGAGCGAAAGGGACGCCGTGCCGTGCGTCATAGCGGCCGTGGACGCCAGGGAGGCGGGCGTCGGCGTGCTCACCGGCCTCTCCCTGGCCACGTACGGCACGGTCAGGTCGGGCATGTCCGGCAAGCTCTACCCCCAGGACTCGTCGAAGCTGATGCGGCAATACCTGGCGCACGCCTCGGACATGGTCATGGAGGCGTACGCGAAGGACCCGGCGTCCAGGGTCGCGGTCCTCGGCCCGGGAAACACCAAGAACCAGCTGGCCAACGTCCTCCGGGAGAAGGAGGTGCGGGCCACCGTCCTGGAGGGGTTCGACCTCTCCGGAGAGGACGGCGTCAGGCTGGCGCTGAACAGTTCCGTCTTCAAGGAGTTTCTCGGGGGGACCGCCTTCGCCAGGGTCAGCTCCTTCATAGACGAAGTGACGACCAGGCTCGCCAAGGACGACGGCAGGCTCGCCATGGGTTTCGCGGAATGCGCCGGCGCCGCAAGGCAGAGGTCCGTGCAGACCCTGCTGGTCTCGGACGCCCTGTTCGGTTCCGTCGACGAGCAGGGGCTGGTCGACCTCTCCAACGAAGCGGAGGCGGGGGGAGCGGAGGTGGTCATGCTGGACTCCAGCACGCCGCTCGGCTCCCAGGTCTCCAGGATGGGCGGGGCCGTCGCGCTGCTGAGGTACCCCATGCGGTGAACCGGCGGGTCACACCACGTGGGCCGCCTGGCTGACCACGGCCAGTATGACCGCCAGCACGACCAGGTCCCTCCCCATCCTCCGGTTCAGGTGGCTGAAGTGGAGTATCAGGCCGAGCAGCAGGGAGAGCACCGCCAGCGGCACCGCCACGCCCACCAGAAGCTGCGTCAGCCCCTGCAGCACCTGCTGCACGAACTGGGTCGCGGTGCCCACTATCTCCTTGGCCAGGCCCCCTATCTGGTCAAGCTGCACGGTGGAGAAGACACCCTGGCTCATCTCAGGGACATCACGATGTGATATTTAGTGGCCCCGGCCGAAGGGCCGGCCGCGCCCATCGTTTTTAAGCCGCTCGGCAGGAGCACCCCGACATGCCGCCGACGACTTGCGACAGGTGCGCCAGGCCTGTCTACTACAGGAGGGCGTACTCCGGCGAAAGCCTGTGCGCCGCGTGCTTCTCCGAAAGCATAGAGGAGAAGGTCAGGAGGACCATCTCCAAGCACTCCATGCTCAGGCACGGGGAGCGGATAGGCGTGGCCGTCTCCGGGGGCAAGGACAGCCTGAGCCTCCTCAACATACTTTCAAAGGTGGCCGGAGGGCACGGCTCCGAGCTGGTGGCCATAACCATAGACGAGGGGATAGAAGGCTACAGGGAGGAGTCCATAGGCAACGTGCGGGCCGTGGCCGGCCGGCTTGGGGTGGACCTGAAGGTCTTCGGGTACAAGGAGCTCTTCGGCTTCACGCAGGACGACGCCATGCGCCGGAGGAGCACCAAGATATCCTCCTGCGCCATGTGCGGCACCTTCAGGCGGAGGGCCATCGACGTGGCCGTCGCCAGGACTGGCGTGGACGTGCTCGCCACGGCCCACAACCTGGATGACATGGTCCAGACATTCATGATCAACCTGATGAACGGGGACCTGAAGCGCATCGGGTGGCTGGGCGGCGTCGCCGAAGGGTCTGCCTTCAGGACGAGGAGGATACACCCTTTCATGGAGGTCTATGAGAAGGAGGCCGGGCTCTACGCCTTCGCCAACGGCATACCGCTGCAGTCCGTGCACTGCCCCTACATGGACGAGGGGATAAGGAGCTCCATCCGTGTCTTCCTGAACGGGATGGAGGAGGCGCACCCCGGGGTCAAGCAGGTGCTGCTGAAGTCCGCCCTGGAGCTGTCGGACAGGGCCAGGGTGCCGATGAAGGCAAGGAAGTGCTCCGCCTGCGGCCTGCCGTCCTCCCGGGAACTGTGCGGCGCCTGCAGCATATCCGGCCTCCTCAAGGCGACCACTGTTTAATAATGGGCCGGGAGGTAATCGTTCGGGCGATGGGTAGGACCGGGAGGTCAGCCGTCTTCCGCACCCGAAACCGGCTACATGCGGGGGTCAGCAACCTTCGGGTCGACCGTGCCAGCGGCCCGCGGTGACCGGGCACCGGAAGCTGACCCCGCGCCCCAACGGGTCATCACACGGGGGACGACCCTCCGAAGGGAGGGTATCGGCCTCCTAACCGTCGAACTGTGTCAGGTCCGGGAGGGAGCAGCACTAAGGCGGTGTGAGGACGCTGTTGGGCCAACGTGGGCGATTCGCGGACCCGGCGTCACGTTCCGTGCACACGGGGAGCCCGGAGGAGCCATCGCCCGTCCACCATGAACAAAGGTAATTAACGTCCTGGTCGGACGCGAAGTCGTGCCGGGGTACCCAAGCCTGGTATGGGGCAGGCCTGCTAAGTCTGTGGGCGAAAGCCCTCGTGGGTTCAAATCCCATCCCCGGCGCCACCGAACCGAAGTTATAATATGCCCGTCCGTCAGCCCCGCACGCAGGAATGAAACGTGACGTAGCGCGGCTGCTGGACCGGATGAGGTCCATGGTGTCCACCGGCGCCAGGGCCACCGCCCTGTCGGACCTGCAGCGGGAGGAAGGGAGCGACCCGTTCAGGATACTGATAGGGACCATACTTTCCCACAGGACCCGCGACGAAAACACGACCAGGGCCACTGCCAACCTCTTCTCCGTCTACCGCACGCCCGCCGAGCTCGCGGGCGCCGACGAGGAGGAGGTGAAGAGGCTGATAAGGCCCGCCGGCTTCTACAACATGAAGGCGAAGAACGTCATCAGGGTCTCCCGGCAGCTGCTCGACCGCTTCGGAGGGCGCGTCCCTGACAACGTGGACGACCTCCTGACACTCCGCTCCGTGGGGAGGAAGACGGCGAACTGCGTCATGGTCTACGCCTTCGGAAAGGCGGCCATACCTGTCGACACCCACGTCCACAGGATCTCGAACCGCCTGGGCCTGGTGAAGACGAAGACGCCGGACGAGACGGAGGAGAGGCTCGCCGCGGCGGTGCCGAAGGAGCACTGGCTCGAGCTGAACGAGCTGTTCGTCAGGTTCGGCCAGACGGTCTGCAGGCCTGTGGGCCCCAGGTGCGCCGAGTGCTCCCTGAAGCGCGGCTGCGCGTACTACAGAAGCTCCGCCGGGAAGGCATCGCGGTGAGCCGTCTGCGGTCCGCCCGCCTGCCCGCCGTGGTATCGTTCCTGTCAGAGATCACGATAGTGACGATTTCGATATACCTCCCCCTCAGGGCGTACCAGCTGGGCGCCGGCAGCTTCATCGTCGGGCTGGTCGGCGGGTCGGGGTCGCTCGTCTACATCTTCGCGCCCTTCTTCATGGGCAGGCTTTCTGACAGGGTGGGGTCGCGGAGGCTCGTCGGCGCGGGGACGGCCGTCATAGCCGTCCTGTGCTATTCGTACACCACGGTCTCCGCCCCGGAGCTCTTCATACCGCTGAGGATAGTCGAGGGGGTGGCGTGGGGAGCCGTCTGGGCGCCGCTGGAGGCGCTGTACAGCGTCAGCGGGAGGGACACCTTCGCCAGCCTGAAGACGTTCAACGTTTCGTGGGGGCTCGGCGCCGTGCTCGCCCCGCTGCTCGGCGTGGCCATAGTCTCCTGGGGCGGGATCCCCCGGGCGCTCCTGGTCTCCTCGGTCGCCATGGCGCTGGCGTTGGCCGCCTCCCTGGGGATCAGGGGAGGCAAGGCGCGTCCTTCCCCCTCCGCCGGCGCAAGGGACCTGCGGGCGACGGCCGCCCTGCTGCCTTTCGCTGTGATGTACGGGGCGACGACGTCGACCATAAGCACGTTCTTCCCGCGGTACGCCGTCACGCTGGGATTCAGCCAGCTCTGGTGGGGGGCCATAATAAGCGCCCTCCTGGCCGGGCGCCTCGCCGCATTCTTCTATTCGGAGAGGATGAGAGCGGCCGTCGGCGCCCACGGGATGCAGACGGGGTTCACCGCCGCGGCCCTGGCATTCCCCGTCCTCTCCATACTCTATCCGCACGGCATATATCCTATGATAGCGGCGTCCTTCGCAACCGGCTTCTTCATGGGCGTCGTCTATTCCGGGACGCTGAACCTGATGCTCGCGGGGCCGGAGGGGAGCAGGGGCAGTTCGGCTGGGCTCTTCGAATCCTCGCTCGGGCTGGGCACCTTCGCAGGGCCCGCGCTGGCGGGCATAGCGGCCTCTTCAGGCCTCTGGGTCACCATGGCGGTCCCCGTGGCGTCTATGCTGCTGGCCCTGGCCTTCAGGGCGGGGCTGGGCGGTCGCCGGTAGGCGCGCCGCTCCTCCCCTTCAGCAGGAAGGCCCCGGGGATCAGCTCCTTCAGCTCGAAGACTTCGGGCTTCCCCGCCGGCGGAGCGAGTATCACCTTGGCGTCGTCGGAGAACTCCGCCAGGAACTGCCTGCACGCCCCGCACGGGTACGTCAGCCCTTCGAGGTTCGCGGTCACGGCCACGGCCCTTATCCCAGTGGAACCGGCGCTGACCGCCTTCACGGCCGCGACGCGCTCGGCGCATATGCTGAGGCCGTAGGACGAGTTCTCCACGTTGCAGCCCTGATACACCTTGCCGTCGGACGTCAGTATCGCCGCGCCCACCTTGACCCCGGAATAGGGCGAATATGCGGAGGCGGCGGCCTGCCTCGCGAGCTCGACCAGTCGTCCGTATTCTTCGGGCACGTTCCATCCGGGGCCGCGGCGCGTATATATGCGTTGGAGCCGTCTTCAGGTGAGCGCGCCGCGGACCACCTCGGAGATGTCCTTCACCGCCAGCGCCTTCCCGCCCGCCGCGTCGGAGAGCATCGCGTTGCAGAACGGGCAGAGCGTGACAACCGTCTCCGCGCCCGTCTCGCCCAGCTGGTCCAGCCGCTCGTGGCTCATCCTCCTTTCTTCGTTCACTTCGTACCAGTAGTTCGCGCCCCCCGCCCCGCAGCAGAACGTCCTCTCCCCGTGCCTGCTTGCCTCGGCCAGCTCCCCTATCCTTCCTACCACGTTCCTCTGCGGCTCCACCACCCCGTTGTACCTGGACAGGTAGCACGGGTCGTGTATCACGAACCTGCCCTGCGACCTGCCCGCCTCCAGCCTCCCCCGCGCCATCAATTCCTCCATGTACTGGGCGTGGTGCAGCACGGCGACTCCCTTCATCCATTCATCCAGCCGGGGGTACTCGTTTTCGAACGTGTTGCACCCGTGCGGGCAGGTGAGCACGATGCTCTTTACGCCGTGCCTCTTGAAGGCCTCGATGTTCGCCAGCGCCATCTCCTGAAACTTGCCCTCCTCCCCCAGCCTCCGGGCCGGGTCGCCGCAGCACCCCTCTTCGTCCCCCAGGACGGCGAACTCGTCGAGGGTCCCGGCGGCCTTCAGCACCTCCACGAAGTCCGTTATGCTCTTCCTCGCCCTTTCGTCGAAGCTGCCCATGCACCCGACCCAGAGGAGGTACTTGAAGCCCGGGTTCTCCCCGACCGTCTTCATGCCCGCCCTGTTCAGCCAGAGGTGTCGCCCGGCGTTGGGGTTCCCGAGGGAGTTGCCATACTGCCCCAGGTTGAACAGGAGCATGGACTTCCTCTTGTCGACCCGCCCCCTCTCCACGAGCTTCCTCCGCATGTCGACTATCATGGGGACGTGCTTGACCTCCACGGGGCAGCTGTAGACGCAGGCGCTGCAGGTGGTGCAGGCCCAGAGCTCCTCCTCGGTTATGGAGTCGAAGACGGAGGACCCCTTGTCCTGGAGCGACAGCTTCCTCACCAGCGCCCTGGGAGAGAGCCGCCTCCCCACGGCCGTGGCAGGGCAGGCGTCCTCGCAGGCACCTATCTCGACGCACGAATCGAAGCCGTGGGCCTCGTAGCCCTGGAAGTCCGACGGCCTCTCCGCCCCAACCGTCAGCGCCGCGGGGTCCGCCCTCCCCTCCAGCACGTCCTTGAGCCTGAACGGCAGTGTCAGCTCGGGCATCGGGAGGTCGTAGCTCATGTACATGTTCACCGCCGGCTTCACGTCCAGGAACATCATGGCGTTGCGTGCCACGAAGGCCACGCTCGCCGCGTAGAAGTACGGCGCGCCCGGGAGCGAGGAGAGCGTCAGGCTGGCGGCCGTCAGCGCTATCACTGCCATGAGCGCCAGCTGGAGCCGGTCGGACGCCGCGACGAACCTCCTGCCCAGCCTCAGATGGCCGCCGAGCCTGGCCTGCACCTCCCTGCCCCGCACGAACCTACCTGCCCTCCAGGCCAGCGCCGCTGCGAGCCCGGCGTCCAGCAGCAGCGCAGGCGCCAGCGCGGCGTATCCGAGCGCGGACAGCGCGGGATAGGCGGCCATGTACAGCACGGAGACCCCGATCCCCGCGAAGATGAAGAGGTGGAGGTATCCCACCACCCCCTTCCGGAGGCTGCGGGCCTCGTGCTTCAGCAGCTCCGCAGCCCTGCCGACGCGCAGCGGGACGCCCGCCCTCGCGGCTTCCCTGCGCAGGGCGACCAGGAAGGCCGCCACGGTAGCAAGGTCGAGCGTGTAGACGGCCAGGAAGGCGTACGAAGTCAAACCTGCGTCGGGCTCGCCGCGCCGCCGCATAAGGGTTTTGTCGGCCGCAAAAGGATAAATCGAGCCGCCTCGGAGAGGAGGACATGTCGTCGAGTGACCAGGACGCATTCGTAGCCAAGGTCAGGCGGATAGCCGACGCGAACTTTCCGGCCGTGAAGGACAAGCTCCCTTCCACCGAACAGGTCTATGTCGTCAAGACCGAAGAGGGGCTGTCGCTGGTGGTGGCCTTCAGCAGTGAGGGGATCCGGGTGGAGAAGGGGGACCACCCCCAGCCGATTTCGACCATGACCATGTCGCAGGCCGACCTCGACCTCCTCCTGCAGGGCCAGCTGGACGGCGTCAAGGCCTTCCTCCGCGGGAGGGTCCGGGTGCAGGGGGACGTCTTCAAGACGATGGCGCTCAACTCCATCCTGAAGGGTGCCCAGTAGAGATGGACGCAGGCGTCAGCAGGGTGGCCGTGCTCGGAGCGGGCACCATGGGCCACGGCATAGCCGAAGTGCTCGCCATGTCGGGGCGGGAAGTCCGGGTCAGGGACGTGGAGCAGAGGTTCGTCGACGGGGCCAGGGAAAAGATAGGCTGGAGCCTGGCCAGGCTCCGCGAGAAGGGGCAGCTCCGGGAGGAACCGGCCCGGGTGATGGGTAGGCTCTCCTTCGGCCTGGACCTCAAGGCGGCCGTGAAGGGGTGCGACATGGTGATCGAGGCCGTCCCGGAGGACGTCGCGCTGAAGAGGCGCATCTTCGGACAGCTGGAGAAGCTCGCCGGGGCTTCGACGATACTGGCCACCAACACGAGCAGCCTCCCGATAGACGAGGTGTCGTCGGCGGTCGGCGACCCGTCCCGGGTGGTCGGCGTCCACTTCTTCAACCCGCCTGTGATAATGCGGTTGGTGGAGGTGATCAGGGGGCCCGCCACCTCCCAGTCCGTGGTCGACAGGGCGCTCGCGCTTGTCACGAGCCTGGACAAGAGGCCCGTGCTTGTCCGCAAGGGGGTCCCGGGTTTCGTCGTCAACAGGATACTTGTCCGGATGATGTCCACGGCCAGGCTGGTGGTGCAGAGGGGGATGGCGTCGGTGCAGGAGGTGGACGCGGCTCTGAAGTACGACGCGGGGCTGCCTATGGGCGCCTTCGAGCTGGCCGACTACATAGGGCTGGACGTCATGACCTCTGTGGAGAGGGCCATGGCGGAGCGCGGGTTCCCCGTCCCGGCCGGCGACCTGTTCGAATCGATGGTGAAGGCCGGCACCCTGGGGACCAAGACGGGCTCCGGGTTCTACGTATATTCGAAGGAAAGGCCGAGGGCGGCCGTCCCCCGCGAGCTGGCGGGCAGGGTGTCCGCCTCCCTCCTCCTCTCCCCGTCCGTGAACGAGGCGGCCTGGCTCATCGCCAACTCCATAGCGAGCAGGGAGGACGTGGACGCGGGCGTGACGCTCGGCCTCGGCTTCCCCGCCGGCATATTCGCTATGGCGTCCAGGTGGGGGGCGGCCGCCGTGGTCTCCGACCTGGAGTCCCTGAAACAGAAGACGGGCGAGGCCTGGCTCGAGCCCGAGGGAGGCCTCCGGACCCTCCTGCGGTGAATCCCGCCGTCATTCCCTGAGCTTTCTTCGCAGGACCTTCCCCACCAGCGTGGTGGGGAGCTCGTCCTTGAACTCCACGAACTTCGGCACCTTGTACGGCGCCAGCTTCCCCTTCATGAACGATATCATGTCGGCCTCGCTCACCTTCCCCCTGTACCCCTCCTTCAGCACGACGAAGAGCTTCGGGGACTCCCCGTGGAAGTCGTCGTGCACTCCCACCGCGGCGGCCATCCTGACTGCCTCGTGGCCGTACGCCACCTCTTCCACCTCCCGCGGCCAGACCTTCAGGCCGCCGACGTTTATCATGTCCTTCTTCCTGTCGACTATGTAGAAGTACCCGTCTTCGTCCATGTAGGCTATGTCCCCCGTGTGGAGCCAGCCGTCCCTGAACGTCGCCTCCGTGTCCTCCTTCCTGTTCCAGTAGCCGAGCCCCACCTGCGGCCCCTTTATGATCAGCTCGCCGTGCTCCCCGGGCCCGAGCTCCTTGCCCGTCTGCATGTCGACCACCCTGGCGTCCGTGTCCGGCATGGGGAAGCCTATCGACCCGAGCCTGACCTTCGAGTTGTCCCTGAGAGGGTTGGCGTGGGTGACCGGGGAGGCCTCGGACAGCCCGTACCCCTCGGCCAGGAGCGAGCCTGTCGCCTCGGTCCAGCTCTTCGCCACCTCGATGGGGAGGGGCGCGGCGCCGGAGAGGCAGCTCCTCAGGCGCCCGAACTCCGCCTTGTACTCCCGGAAGAGGGGAGACGCCATCAGCGCGATGTACATGGAGAAGACGCCCGGGAAGGTGGTCGGACGGTATCTCCTCACTGCCTCGAAGGTGTCCTTGACGGAGAACCTGGGCAGCGCGACGACCTTCAGCCCCGCGGTGATGGAGGCGTTGAGCGCCACCGTCATTCCGTAGACGTGGAACCAGGGTATGGCCGCCAGGACGCAGTCCTCGGAGGAGAGACCCCCCCACACGGTCACCATGATGCAGTTGGAGACCAGGTTCATGTTGCTCAGCATGGCCGCCTTGGGCGTCCCCGTCGTCCCCCCGGTGTACATGAAGATCGCCGGGTCCCGGTAGACGTCCACCGCCACCCTTTCCGGGGACCCTCCCTCGGCGACCAGCCGGCCGAACCGGCTCGCATCGGCCGGGACCCCTGCCGAGGGAACCTTCCCCAGGAGCCTCCCCAGCCTGGCCTTCAGCGGCGGCATGTAGTCGGCCACGTTCGTGGCGACGACGTGCCTCACCTCCGTCCCCTTGGCGGCGCGCGCCACCATGTCGTAGAAGATGTCCAGCGCGACCACCAGCTCCGCCCCCGAATCGACCAGCTCCGCCTTCAGTTCGCCTTCCGTGTAGAGCGGGTTGACGGGCACCACCACCCCCCCCGCCCTCAGCGTGGCATAGTAGGAGAAGGCGAACTGGGGGCAGTTGGGCAGCACCAGCGCGACCCTGCCGCCCTTCTTCAGGCCGAGCCGCTGGAAGGAGGACGCCAGCCTGTCGACGACGGAGTCGGTCTCATGGAACGTTATCTCCCTCCCCATGAAGACGAACTGCACCGCCTCGGGCTGCTTCCTGGCCATCTTGGAGAGCAGGTCGGCCAGCGTCTCCTCCGGGTATTCCAGGTGGGCCGGCACCTCCTTGGGCCACATCTTCATCCAGGGCCTCTCCTCCGACCGTCTCGGCTTTGGCAAGTCAGACATTGTATTGTAGTCTTTCCGGCCTAATATCCCTTCTCCCGCCCCTTCGCCGCCGACAGCTGCGCGACGAGCTCGGGGACCACCTGGTACAGGTCCCCGACCACGCCGTAGTCGCAGCTCGAAAAGATCGGCGCCGTCTTGTCGTTGTTTATGGCCACCACCACGCCCGCGTCCCTTATCCCGGCCAGGTGCTGCAGCTGTCCCGATATGCCGACCGCCAGGTACAGCTTCGGCTTGACCTGGATCCCGGTGAGGCCGATGTGGGACTCCTCCCCGAGCCACCCGAGGTCGGCCGAGAGCGGCCTGGAGCAGCCTATGGAGGCGTCCATGGCGCCGGCCAGGGAGCGTATGAGCTCCAGGTCCTCCTTCTTCTTCAGCCCCCTGCCGACGGAGACTATCCTGTCCGCCCTGGTCAGGTCGAGCGCCGACGGGGGCTGCCCCGCCACAGACTCGACAGACACCGACCGCCTCGCAGCCGGGACCACGACCTCGGTCACGCCGGCCTTCGCCGCCCCGCCGAGCCTGGCGTACGCCCTGGGCCTCAGCGCCACCACGAAGGAGTCGCCGGGCATCGAAGCCACGGTGGAGACCCTGCCCCCGAACGCCATCCGCTCCACCCTGAGCCGCCCCGATTCGAGTCCGACGCGCGAGCACTCCGTCGCCGCGGGGCACCCCAGCAGCACGGACAGCCTCCCGGCCACCTCCTTGCCGTCCTTCGTCGAACCGACCAGCACCATCCTCGTGGCGCGCTGCCTCGCCACTTCCGCCACCGCCGACGCGGCCACCTCCGGGACGGGCGCCGCCCCGGCCACCCTGCAGACCACGTCGCACCCCGACTCGGAAAGGGAGGAGACGTCACCGTCTCCCAGAACCACGGCAGCCACCTCGGCCGAGGGGGATATCTCCCTGGCCGCGGCCACCAGCTCGCATGCGAGTTCTCCATCCTCCGAATACGTCAGTATGGGGGTCAAACCACGCCCTCCCTGGTCATCGCGTCGAGCAGCCTGGACACCGCCTCCTGCACCGGACCCTCGATGACCACCCGCTTCCTCTCCCTGCCCTTGCCCGACATGGATTCGGTCCTGTAGCCCTGCTCCGTCACGCCCAGGCTCTCCGCCTGCGTCACCGACAGCTCCTTCTTCGCCGCCCCCATTATCTGCAGCAGCGTGGGTATCCTCGGCTCGTTTATCTCGCTGACGACGGAGGCGATCGCCGGCAGGGCAGCGCGGACGGTCACCGTCTTCCTTTCCAGGGACCGCTCGCCGACCAGGGCGCCGCCGTCCAGCTTCAGGGACCTGGCATAGCTTATCAGCGGCAGCCCCAGCCGCTGCGCCAGCATCCCAGGCAGGAGCGACGTGTACGTGTCCGTCGAACCCTCCGCGCAGAGCAGGAGCCCCCACGGCTGGAGCCTGGCGAGCGCCTTCTCCAGCAGCGCGCCGGCGGCGTACGCGTCCGTCTCCCCCGACGTCCTGACCAGCACCGCCCTGTCCACGCCCATGGCCAGGGCCTCCCTGATGCTCTTCACCGCCGCGTCCGTGCCGAGCGTCAGAGACGTGACCGTCCCCCCCAGCTGCTGTCTGAGCCTGAGCGCCTCTTCGACGGCGTTCCTGTCGAAGGAGCTCATCTTCCCGGGGACGGCCGAAAAGTCTATCCCTCCGGTGGCGGGGTCCACCTTCAGCTGGCTTTCGTCGTAGACGTGCTTGAGGAGCACCACGGTGTTTGTCGGCATGGGTATCACGCTATGCCTGCAACACGTCCACGCCGAGCGTCTGCTTGATGAGCTGCCTGATTATGACCAGCCTCTGTATCTCGTTCGCGCCTTCGTAGACCTTCGTTATCTCCACGTCCCGCAAGAACCTCTCCACCTGCGTCTCCACAATGACCCCCGCCCCTCCGAAGATGTTTATCGCCTTCTCCGCTATCCATTCAGCCGACTCGGTTGCGGAGGCCTTCGCCATGGATGCGGCCAGCTGGTACTCCGTCCTCCCCGCGTCGGCGAGCGACGCGGCCCAGTAGACCAGATGCCTCGCTCCGGTCAGCCTGATCAGCATGTCTGCCAGGTAGGAGTCTATCATCTGGTGCTGTATGAGCGGCCTGCCGAAGGTGGTCCTCTGCATAGCGTAGTTCAGACTCTTTTCGAAGACGACCTGGGCGATGCCCAGGGCCTGCGCCGCCACGCCTATCCTGCCGTGGTCGAACGTCTCCATCGCCACCTTGAATCCATCCCCCTCCTTGCCGACCACGCTCTCTTCGGGGACGCTCACGTCGTCCAGCTGCAGCTCGACTATGTGGCTCCCCCTCAGCCCCATCTTCTCCATGTGCCTCGCCACAGAGAAGCCTTTCGCCCCCTTCTCCACGACGAACATGGTGAGGCCCTTCCATCTCTCCTTCGGGCCGGGCGGGGGGGCCGTCCGGGCCAGCACGACGAAGAAGTCGGCCAGGTCACCCCCGCTTATGAACGCCTTCCTTCCGTTGATGCGCCATTCCCCGCCTGCCTTCTCCGCCCTGGTCTGTATCCCCGCCACGTCGCTGCCGGCCACCGCCTCCGTGGTGGCGTGGGCGCTCCTCTTCTCGCCCCTCGCCACCGGGGCCAGGTACCTCCTCTTCTGCTCCTCCGTCCCGAAGAGCTGCAGGGGTGTGGTGAAGAGGCCGTTGACGCCCACGAGGGTCACCAGCGCGGGGCAGACCCTGGACGTCTCCTCCGAGAAGATGACGACCGACGTCTGGTCCCCTCCCTGGCCGCCGTACTCCTGGGGGACGCCTATGCCCTGGAAGCCCTGTGCGCCCACCTTGTCGAGCAGCTCCATCGGGAATTCGTTGCGCTCTTCGATGCGGGTGACGAGGGGGGCGACCTCCTTCTCCATGAACTCCCTCACGAAGTTCCTGAACGCCTCGTGCTCGGGCCTGGTCCTTATTTCGTAATCGGACAGAGACTTGAACGGGAATACCACGGGTCGAAATGGGCGCCGGTGGCATATATCTTCTCCGTCGATTCGCTTAATTACGCACGGGGGCTGGACGGGCGTGTTGAGCAACTTCGGGGAGCTGGCCGGGATACACGACATCCAGTTCGAGGACGACACCTCCGTCATAAGGCTGCGCCTGGAGGACAAGCACAGGAACCACATGGGCGTGGCGCACGGCGGGCTGATGGCGACGCTGGCCGACATGGCGATGGGCGCGGCGGCGCACAGGCACGCCCAGAGGCCCCTGGTGACGGTGGAGATGAAGCTGAGCTATATGAGGCCAGGTTTCGGCGGCTCGCTGGTGGCCAAGGGCAGGATGCTCAAGAAGGGGGAGCACCTGCTGTTCGCCTCCTGCACCATCTACGACGACAAGGGCCAGGAGGCACTGGCGGCCCTCGGCACCTACATGATGGTGGAGGAGCTCAAGGGATAGGAGGCCGCCTCACAAGGAGCCAACCTTATATCACAGCCTCATAGTAACCGTCCCGATGAGTCATCCAGCCGACCTTGGAAGCGTGAAGGAGGGTTCTTACGTGGTCCTCGAAGACGAGCCGTGCAAGGTGGTCCAGGTCGACAGGAGCAAGCCGGGAAAGCACGGAAGCGCGAAGATAAGGCTCGTCGGGATAGGCGTCTTCACCAACTCCAAGAGGGGGACGGTCGGCCCCGCGGAGTCAAAGATAGACATACCGCTAATCGACAAGCGCGGCGGCCAGGTCATCTCCATGGGACAGGGCACGGTGCAGTTGATGGACATGGAGACCTTCGAGACCTTCGAGACGAAGGTGGCCGACGAGGAGATAAGGCGGAAGCTCCAGGCCGGCTCCGAAGTGGAGTACTGGAAGGTCTTCGACAAGGTAAGGGTAATGCGGATCAAGGGTTAGACGCAGCCCAGAGGTCCAGGTCGCCGCGACGGGCGAGCAGACCTCTTCCCGGACTCCATGGGAAGATGGAATGAAGACTACGACTTGGGCCGGGCAAATGCCCCATGACCTTCGCGGCCCGCCGCTGGGGGAGGTTGTGGACCGGGCGGGACTTGAACCCGCGGACTCTCGCTCTATCGGGCTTGCGCCATGCGAAGCGAGCATTTTACCAACCTAAACTACCGGCCCGCGAGGTGGTTCGGTGGACGATGCGAATTTAAGCGTTGCCGGTCCCCCAGAGCTACGGGCGGGGGGCCATCCTCTCCCTGTCAAGCGAGGAGTACCTGGCCAGGAACCGCAGGTTGAACAGGGACGCCTCGGCCGAGTTCTTCACTATGTCCTCCCCGTCCTTGAGCGCCTTCTCCAGCGTCGCCCTGGACGATTGGCTGCCTATGGCTCCCAGCGCGGCCGCCGACTCGTGCCTCACGACCGGGTCGGGGTCGGTCAGGACTGCCTTCTCGAGCGCCGGGTTGGCAGAGGAGAGGCCCATCTGCCCCATCGAAAAGGCCGCCTCGTGCTTGACCAGCGGGTCCGTGTCGTGCAGCAGCACGTCCGAAAGGACCTCGACCGCCGCCTCCCCGCCTATCTCGGCCAGTATGGTGACGGCGTGGACGCGAAGCACGAGGCTCTCCTCCTCCCTTATCACCTTGACGAAGAAGCCTTCGTTCCTCTTCCCGTATTCCTCCTCCATCTTCCCCATGACTTCGAGGCAGTGCTCCTCGTCGTCGATCACCGCGCCTGTGTACATCCCGGCATCGTTCCGCCTGCTGAACTTATAGAAATTGTGCCCGAGATAAAATGCTATTAACCGAGCCTTCCTGGAAGGGACCATGGGCGCTCCGACGGGAGGCCAGGAGCCGGAGGCGCTGCTGGCCAGACTGTCCGCGTCGAAGGACGCCGGGAGGCTCAAGAAGCACATCCCGACCCTGGGGGAGTCGGTCAGCAGGGTCAGGGAGGTGGAGAAGGCGGTGAGGCAGAGGGCGGAGGGGGCCGGACAGGACCTCCTGACGCCGGTCGAAGCGAAGCTGGCCTCCGCGCTTCACCACGTGGCGCTCTCTTTCGGCTCCGTCAAGGACGTGTTCGCGGACCTCTCGACCGAGTCTCAGGGCCTGGTGAGGGACCTGTTCGATTGGATGCTGCAGCGCATAGTCGGCCTGATAACCAGGTTCAAGGAGAAGCTGCAGATAGACAGCTGGAGCATAGAGGGGAGCCTCGGCTTCCCGCTCGGCGGGAGCGTGGCCATCACCGTCACCTTCAAGGGGATATGACGCGTGATTTTTAGGCGGGTGCGCCCCGGCGGGCGTCCATGCCAGCGGCAGCCGGCGCGTCCGCCGTCAACCACATAATAGTCGTGCTTCAGGAGAACCACACCTTCGACAACTATTTCGCCACCTACCCTGGGGCGGAAGGACTGACGGGCAAGAAGGTCTGCCTTCCCGAAGGGCAGGGCTCCGCCCGCTGCGTGCCTCCGTACCACGACACAAACCTGACCCCGGCGGACATGAACCACGACTGGAAGGCTGCCCACGCCGACTACGACGGGGGCAAGATGGACGGATTCGTCTACTCCGAGGGCAGCAAAGAAACGATGGGCTACTACGACAGGGGGGACCTCCCCCACTACTGGAAGGCGGCGGACGACTACGTCCTCTGCGACCATTACTTCACGTCAGTCATGAGCGAGAGCGCCCCCAACCACCTGTATCTGGTGGCCGGCACCTCCGGCGGCATAACCGACGACAGGGTCCCCCGGACCCTGAACTTCCCGCCGGTCTTCGAAGAGCTGGACAAGGCAGGCGTCAGCTGGCGGGTCTACGGCTTCAGCAGCTGGTACAAGAGCTTCTCGTACGTCCAGAAGACCCCGTCGGTCGCGGCGAACTTCGCGGGCGCGGGCCGGTTCGCCGACGACGTCGCCCGGGACAGGCTGGCGCAGGTCTCCTGGGTCATAGGGGCGCCGGGCGGCGACGAGCATCCTCCGAAGAACGTGCAGGCAGGGCAGGACTCTGTGGCCGGCGACATAGTGAACAAGGTCGGGGCGTCCGCATA
>JAKAPW010000074.1 GCA_021811935.1 archaeon
AGCGAAAGCGAATACTGGGAGGACGCGGCCAGAGCGCGCTGCGCGCCAAGGGGGGCGGCCAGCGAGACGACAAAGAGCAAGAGCAGTAGGGACGCGCGTTTTTGCAACGTCACATACTTCGGACCACCATATTTAAACCCTGCAGGATTTCTGTTATGGAATCCTGGTTCATCCCAGGGTCTCCCGAAAGATGGATTTCATGTGCATAAACTCTATATATTTCCTGGGGCAGGTTTGGACTTGAAGAAAGAAAATTGGAAGAGCTGAACCAGTTCAGGTCGGCGCTTGTCCAGGGGTACGAGTTCCGCGAGAAGGCAAAGGTGAGGAGGTCATCCATGGAGATAAGGATAGACATATTGAAGGTGGTGCAGTCCGGCATAGACAGCCCGACCCAGATAATGTACAAGGCCAACCTGTCGTGGGTGGTCCTTCAGGAGCACCTCCAGTCCCTGATAGGCGGCGGCTTCGTGACGGAGGCCTCGTACGGCAACAGGAAGAAGTACGGTGTGACGGACAAGGCGCTCGCGATAATATCCCACTTCGAGAAGGTGGCCGACGCCATACTGGGCCCGCGCTGACTTCACTTCTGTCCGGGCCTGCTTGAACCGCGCGCCAGCCTCAGCCCCAGGCCGTCGAGGAGCATGTGGTTCGTGAAGAGGCTCTTGGTCGTGCTGAGCGTCCCTTCGTCATGGGAGCGGAGCAGCATCAGGAAGATCGACGTCACCCGCCGCTCGTTCAGTATCTCGTTCGCCTCCTTGATGAACTTGTAGCATGTTTCGTAGCCCCAGTAGACTATCATGTCCGTGATGCTGTCCAGGACGATCGACGCCTCTGGCACGTTCGCCGAGCCGACTGTCTTCCCCAGGACATCCAGCAGCACCGCCTGGTCGTTCTGTGGGACCAGCACCTCGTGGGACTGCTCCACCTGCCGCGGGTAGGAGACCTTCGTGGTGAGCACGTAGGTCCTGATCCCCTGCACACCCGCCAGCGCCGAGTAGACCCTGCTCCCCTTCGCCGTGAAGACGAAGACCGGCTTGTCCTTGGACAGGGATTCGAGGACGAACTCCTTGACAGTCTCTTCGTACGGGACGTCGGGGTCGACCTCCAGGAGCGACTCCCTGCCGTACACGTTCTCCTCCCCGCCGACCAGCGTGGAGAAGCCGGAGCGGACGGGGATGCGGGCGCTGGGCTCGACCGGCTTGAAGATGCCGGCCAGGCGCGAGGCGTTCCTGAATATCAGCCCGGTCAACCCGAACGCGACCGCGGCTATCAGGTAGCCCACCGGGGTGAAGTCGTATCCGCTGTTCAGCAGGTAGCCGTTGAAGACGAGCAGTTCCACGCCGATGGAGGACCAGATCACGGGCAGCAGCATCAGCGAGTTCCTCACTGCAGCTTCGTTGACTTTCCTTGAGGCCATCAGCAGCAGGGCGGAGGGGTAGGCCATGAAGACGACCAGAACCATGAACAGGAGGAAGAGGTATTGCGGGTCGAACTGCGAGTTCAGGATGGGCGTCCCGATTATCGACACGAACTGCTGCACGTCGTAGGGGCGATACACGAAGAGGTACAGGTCCGTGAAGCCGATGTACCCCATGAAGGTGACCAATATGGGAGCGTTCACCCTGTTCCTCAGCATCTCGACGAACATCCCCCTTCCGCTGGCGCCCGTGGGCCTGTAGTATACCGTGAGGGCCACCAGGGTGAGCAGGGCCACGTCGATGAGGACGAACGTGGTGTTCGCCATGGTGTAAATCGTCATGAACAGGCCGCCGCCGTTGCTGACCCTGACCAGCTCGAGCACGAGTATGCCGCCGAAGAAAACGTGGACCATGAACAGCAGCTTCCTGACGTAGTCGTAGTAGCCCTGCTTCTGCTTCAGCACGTTGTAGGCCGAGAGCACCACTATGAAGAGGGTGACCAGCTGGATGTTGTCCGCGAAGGCGAGAAGAGACACTCAGCTCCCCCGCCAGGGATGGCCGCGGGACGGCAGACCTTCAGCCCCAAGGCGTTTCATGGCGCGCACGCCGGCCACCATGCCGCAAACCGCTCGGGCAGTTTATAAATTAACTCTTCCGTTTTCCAGAACAAACGCCCGTTTTTCTAACGGAAGGTGATATGAACCATATATATGGACTCGGCGTTAGCGAAGGTTGCATTGATACGCCGGTCGAAGCTTGAAGTCATGGTCGATATACTCAAGGTGATAGCGGAGGAACGCGAGATAAGGAGGACCAGGATAATGTACCGCGCCAACCTGGCCTGGAAGGTGCTGAGGGAGGCCCTCGACTTTCTGGAGAAGAACAGGATACTGGAGAGCCGCGCCACCCCTTCGGGCGTGTTCGTGTCCCTCACTGCCGAGGGATACAAGGTGCTCCAGAGGTACACGGAGATAGAGTCCGTCTTCGTCCCGATCGCGCCCGCGATGATGCCGCCCATCAGGCAGTCCATGTCCTTCTGAAGCCGCGGACCGGGCCCTCGTCACACCTGCATCTTCTGCCCGCCCGCCTCGTCCATCGGGGCGGCCGAGACCTCCTTGACCGCCGAGACTTCGACCGTCTTCAGCAGGCCGGGGGAGGGATACGGGATCTTCATCGAGCCGCAAAGCAGGTAGAGGACGGAATACACCTTCTGGTAGATCATCATGAAGACCGGAGGCGGCATGTCCTTCTCCTTCGGGACGAGCAGCGCGTCCATCTCGACGTCCTCTCCCGCCAGCGTCGCGGTCCCCGACACGGTGAGCGTGGCGACGGGCGGCTGGGTACCCATCTTTATGTTGAACTTCAGCGAGAGCTTCTGGTATCCGCGCTCGGCCTCCGTTATCACGGCGTTCACGTCGTAGGTAACCTGGGAACCCTCTACGTCCTGGTCGCTGGTCCTGTTCCCCTCGACCGTTTTTATAGCCACGCTGACCTCAGCCATCGCGGTTACCTGCCCCTCTCTCCGTCAAGAACTTTCTGCAGGCGGATATTAAATAATATGGATTCTGGATACAGAGGGTTAGTCCGTAAACGTTTAATTGCTATATAAGGAACTCGACCCCATGGAAGGGGACGAAGGGCAAAGAAAGACGTTCACGACCAGGGCCGAGGGCCAGGCGGGGTCGGTTTCCGTCAAGATAGAGCTCACCCCGCGCGCGGGGGAGCAGACGATGAAGGAGAGGTACGGCGTCGAAAAGTACGAGCTCGGCTCCGGCTTCTCCGTCTCCGACTCGCTCAGGAGCCTGGTCCCCACCAGCGTCCCCGACTACGTGGACGAAGGGGAGAACTACGTGTCTCGCATCATGCGCGCCCTCTACTTCTTCAGGCAGTGCGCCCTGATCGGCCCATCAGGCACCGGGAAGACCCATATAGTCTACCTCGTGGCGAAGATAGCCGGCCTCCCCCTCTGGGAGATAAACTGCGGCCTTCAGACGTCCGTCTACGACCTCTTCGGGAGGTTCGTCGGCCTCGGCAGGGAGAACTGGATCGACGGCCAGATAGTCTCGTGGTGCAGGTACGGCGGGATACTCTACCTGGACGAAGCCAACATGATGAAGCAGGACATCGCCACCAGGCTGAACCCCATCCTGGACACCAGGGGGCACATGGTGCTGACGGAGAAGGACAACGAGGTGATACCCCGCCACCCGTTCGGATACGTCGTCATAAGCATGAACCCGTACGCGGCCGAATTCGCAGGGACGAAGCCCCTGAACGCTGCCTTCAGGAGGAGGATGAGCGTCTGGGTCGACTTCGACTACCTGAGCGTCGGTTCGAAGGTCTCTTCAAGGGAGGTGGGGATGATAAGCGAAAGGGGGAAGATCGAGGCCCCGGTGGCCGAAAGGTTGGTGCGGGTCGCGGCCGAGATGAGGAAGCGGTACAAGACGGGCGACCTGCCCTACGCGCCTTCGGTGGGGGACCTGATCAACTGGGCCACGCTCGTGGCCGACGGGCTCACCCCGGCCGCCGCCGCGGAGGAGACGGTGATTTCCATGACGTCGGACGACGCCGAGATACAGGCCGGCGTGAGGCGCATAGTGCACATGATCGCCGGAAGCGACGGTGGTGTCAAGAAGCCTCTTGAAAGTGCATGAGTTCATCTGGGATACGGTCACCAGCATAGCCCAGAAGGACTACCAGCAGCTGAGGGTGCTGCCCGACGAGGACCTGCTCTACCCGGTCCTTTCGAAGGACGGCGCTGGGTACGTGGTGAAGGTGCCGCTCCCGAAGCTGGTGAAGGGGGAGTTCTACCAGCTGCACGGGCTCTACTTCGACAACGACGACCAGTCGGTCGAGCACATGTGGAGGGTCTTCAAGGCCTCCCTCTACCACGCGGCGCTGCACGCCGCGTATTCCGACTTCGCGCGCTATGCCCCCTGGGCCAAGGGGAAGGAGCCCAAGACGGCGACCTTCTGCGTCTCGCTGGTGGAGGACTACAAGGTCACGTTCAACGCCGTCAAGAGCTGGCCGGGCGTGGTCGGCGACCTGGCTTACGCCAACTATGTCTCGTCCATGAGGATGGGCAACATCGAAGAGATGACAGACCCCGCGCAGCGCTATGCCACGAAGCTCCTGCTCACGCTGTGGGGTTTCAGGCGGTCCGACGAGCCCTCCGAGGAGGACACCGAAATCGACCTGCTGGCAGCGCGCGTCGCGTCCCTGGTCAGGGAGTCCATAAGGGCCGACCCGTCCGCCGCGGACAGGCCCCTGTGGGACGCAGCCCAGGCGGTCTACGGCTCGGTGACCAGGCTGGGGGCGCTCCGCGAGGTCCCCTTCCTGGCCCACATGGAGTCGCACGGCCCCTCGCGTGCCTTCGACAGCAGGCTGATGGACGACCCCGGCGCCGAAGCCAGGCTGAAGTCTGTGTACGACGCGCTGGGCGCAGCCACCCCCACCCCGGAAGAGGAGCAGGCTTCCGTGAACGAATCGAGGGAGTTCTTCGAGATGCTCGCGGACACACGGGAGAAGGCCTCCAGGGTGACTGGCAGGCTGGAGGACCTGATGTCGCTGACCAGGCTGCAGGGGGTGGAGTTCCCGAAGGGGGACTACGGCACCTTCCTCAGGGTGAGGGCGTCGCTTTCCGGCCCGATAAGGAACATCCGGGACCAGCTGAGGCTGGCCAAGAACGTGGCCGACGAGACGGCCGGGCACGAAAGCGGGCAGGTGGACATGCAGATGGCGATGCAGGTGGTCGCCAGCGGCAACGTAAGGAACGACATATTCACGAGGGAGGAATCCGTCTACAAGAACGAATCGTGGGCCATACTGATAGACGCGAGCAAGAGCATCTCTCCGGCAGCGCAGACGGCGGCGGAGGTGGCCACGTGCCTGTCGGAGGTGGCGAAGGACCTGATCCCGGACAAGAAGCAGTGGGGCCTGTATTCCTTCAACAACACCTTCCAGGTGCTCAAGGACTTCGAAGAGGACTACAACGTCGACACGAAGGCCAGGATAGGCGGGATAGTCCAGAGGAACGCCACCCTGCTGCCCGACGCCCTCTCGATGTGCCACAGGCTGCTCGCCTCGAAGCCCACCGACGTGAAGATAATGGTCGTCGTCTCGGACGGCCACCCGACGGGCTATTCGGGGATCGAAAGCCAGCTTGTCAGCACGATAAAGAACATAACGAAGACAGGCGTCCTGCTCATGGGGATAGGGGTGGACAGCCGCACGATACAGGACTACTTCACGGTGAACTGCGTGGTGGACAGCCCCTACCAGATGATGAAGTCGTTCGTGAAGTCCTACCTCCAGCTCTCGTCCATGTTCTGAGCGCGCCGTTCAAGATTGTTGAACAATCTGGATTCTGGAAAACGGCAAAAAAACGTATGATTGCTGCGGCACGGCTTGTTCTCCGATAGGCAATGAAGACACCAGTAACGAAGATAACGACACTCCTAGCAACAGCAGTCCTGCTGCTTGGATTCGTCCAGGCGGCGCCGGCCTTCGCGGCCATGCCCGGAACAATCTCAGGGCACTGGGTCATCACACAGGCGGCGAAGTACTCGCAGGGCGTCGCTCCAACAGCGGTGGCCTGCGGCACATTCACCATAGCCATAACCTCTTTCAGCCCATTAAAAGCTCCTTCGGGCACATTCAGCGGAGCCATAACAACCACAACAACCTATGGTAGCGCGGGCAGCATAACTCTGCCGAACGGACCGGTGTCCGGGAAGTGGATGACTCTCCCTTCGGGAGCACTATTGATTAGCTTCAGCGGCAGCAACTTCCTTGGCTCCATATCATCGCCCAATGCACTGCCATCTCCATCGATCAATCCGGCCACCTGCCCACCCTTGCCATCTGCTGGCACCGGCTTCCTAGGACTGCTTCACCTGCCCGGTCTGGGCACAGAGGGCATGACGCTCTACGGAACACCGACGCTGCAGACTCAGTAGACGAGCGTCAT
>JAKAPW010000075.1 GCA_021811935.1 archaeon
CCCCGTTCGGCCGTCGACCGCGAACTGCCCCCAGCCGGCGCCCGCCCCGGCCAGCGTCTCCGTGCCGTTGTATCCCAGCGTCCCCCAGTCCCCCGGATAGGGCGGCACGTTGCCGTGGCATGGCGCCGCGCAGGTGCTGGCGTCCCAGGTGGGGGCGCCTCCGGCGGGCGGGGTGACGTACCACCTCCAGAGGAGGGAGCCGTCCGTTATGTTGTATCCTGCCACGAACCCCCGCCCCGCGTCCGTCCCCTCGGAGACGGACGAGCCGACCATCATCACGTCGCCGAAGAAGACGGGTGCGGTCCCCCTGGTGGCGTACAGCCCGGCGTTGCCGGGTATCCCAGCGCATATGCCCGTAATCCTCTGGACCACCCGGCCCGTCCCCGCGTCGAGCCCCACCACGGTGCAGTCGGGGAGCGAGACCCAGACGTCCCCCCTGTAGTAGTTGATTCCGTGCATGTGCCCCAGGAGGTAGCCGAGCGGGAGCCCCGTCCTGTTCACCGAGCCCCGGTAACTCCATATGACGTTCCCGTCCGCCGAGTCTATGGCGTAGACGTGGAGGTCGTTTGTCAACAGGTAGACGACGCCGTCGACCAGGAGCGGCGGGGCTATCGCGCCTTCCCCCGTGACGTTCAGGCCCGGGACGGGGCTCGCCGCGGGGAGGGCGAAGACCCATTTGACGGACAGGGAGCCGACGTTGGAGGCGGTGATCTGGTTCTGGGGGCTGAAGTTCGTCCCGCTCGCGTCGGAGTTCATGTACTCCCAGTTGAAACTCTGCTGCGCCATGGCTAGGGGGGCGGACATGAGCAGGACCAAGGCGACGGCGAGCGCCGCCTTTGCCTTCTGGTGCGGCAACCCATCCCCTACTGCGAAGGGCTGAGGATTATGTTCAGTACGCCTATCATCGTGGCTATTATGGCCACCATTATCAGCGTCCCGATGGGGATCACCGCCCACTCTATCACGCGGGTGACTATGAACTGGCCGAAGCCGATGTGCAGGAGCGTCCCCCCCTGGTAGCCCGCGACCGCGCCCATCAGCGTGACCACCGTGAGGAGGCTTCCCTCGAAGAATGTGGCGTGGGTGAGCGAAAGGAACTTGTTGACGGACCGCTTGCGGAGTATCCTGGGGGACAGGTAGTATATCAGGGCCCATCCCAGGAAGCCGAGCACGCCGCATATCAGCAGCGTGAAGTATGCCACGAACATCCACGTCCCGGGCCACTTCTCTATCACGAGCGGCAGGCCCAGCTCCGGTATGAGGATCGGGACGGTCGCGGCCGCGGCCACCAGCATGTTCCCCAGCGCCACGTAGACGCAGTACCTTGCCATGACGTCGGCGTCCAGCTGGCCGAACATCCTGATCTGCATCATCTTACTGCACGACTTTGCCCGTCCTGGCCGTGACGGCCAGGTTCAGGACGCCAAGGAGGACGCCCAGGAGGGCCATGCCCAGCCCCAGGCCGGTCGGATACACCGTCCACTGGGCCAGGCCGGCGACCACCAGGGGGGACAGGCCCGTGGCTATCTTCAGCCCTTCGTCGTAACCGACGTACGCCATCAGGGCGGTGGAGAGGTAGACGCCCACCACGAAGAGCAGCAGGTTGAGGAGCGCGAGCCCCCCGTTGGTGCTCTCCCTGTTGAAGACGCGCGCCACCAGGTAGTACCCGAAGGACCAGGCGAAGGAGCCGGCGACGGCCGCCAGCGCGAACATGGTGAAGGCGACCACCATCCACATCGCCGGCCAGGTCGTGTAGTCGGTCAGTATGCTGCCGGGCCCGTTGTTGATTATGTTGTGCCCGGCCGGGTTGACGAGCGGCCCCAGCACCACCGGCGCGGCATAGCCCACGGCCACGACCGCGCTGACCAGGCCCACGTAGAAGAAGAGCCTGCTGACCTTCAGCGTTTCCATGTCTTCTTCACCACCGCGGCCACGGCCACCATCGCTATGAAGGCGTATATGAACAGGGCGAGGCCGGGTCCGTAGACCCAGGCGACGTTATGCAGCAGGTCCGGCCCCGTGTGGGTCGGTATCGGGGTGCCGATCTCCTGCCACTCGGGGAAGGTCGTCGCGCCGCTGCTGTACTGGACGTTGAAGACTTTGAAGTTCCACGTCTCCTGGGAAATCAACCACGCGCCGCCGACGTAGGCGTAGTTGATCTGGACGCTTATCGTGCCGCTGATCGCGCCCAGTATCGAGCTGTTGCCGAGCATCGCGACCGTCGCGTTGACGACCGCGAGGTTGGTGCCCGGGCTCTGGACGCTGTAGGTGCTGTTCTTCACCTGGAAGACGTTCGCCGTGCTGAGCGCCTTGGAGTACAGTATCTGTATGTTGTCCGACCCGGGGTAGGTCCCCTGCAGGCCGGCCGCGTTGCCCTCCCAGACCACGGTGGCGTTGCTTTCGTATCCCTGCATCAGCGTCGTGACGTCCCTGGCGCTTATCGTGTTCAGGTGGCTCTCGAAGGCCGTGGAGACGGCGGCCAGCGTGCCCGTCCCGCCGTTGCTCGGCGGGGGCGGCGGGCTTCCTCCGGTTCCGAGCACGAGGTAGGCTCCCACCCCGCCGACGGCCACCACTGCGACTATTATTCCTGCTATGACGACGGTCGAGACAGCACGCATAAAAAAACCCAGTCCCCGGCCCCTTTATTAATTTTGTTTTCAATCGCGGTCTTTTGCCCACATATGTGCGCAGAGTTGGCGTCGTTATATATCGGCAGGGAGCTACATGGGCCCTGACCGCCAAGTGAACAGGCACGAATGGCTGACTGTGCTGGTCATCGACCTTGCGAACGGCGTCGCCGCGTTCGACACGGGGGTGATGAACCTGATCCTGCCCACCGTGTCGATCACGCTTCGGGCCCCCGTCCAGATAGTCCTGTGGGTGCCTCTGGTGGCGCTGATAGCGAGGTCCGCCTTCATGCCCGCGCTGGGGAGGTACGCGGACGTGCACGGCAGGAAGAGGCAGCTGGTCGCCGGCCTGCTGGTCTTCTCCACGGGTTCGCTCCTGGCCGCGACGTCGTCGACCATCTACGAGCTGATACTCTACCGGGTGCTGCAGGGGATAGGCGCCGCCTCCATCCTGGCCGTCGGGAGGGCGATGATAGTCGACGGCGTGGCCGGGGAGCACAGGGGGTACGCGCTCGGGACGAACGTGTCGGCCATCTACCTGGCGACCACCCTGGGCACGGCAGTCTCGGGGTCGATAATATCCTTCACGAGCTACACCGGCTGGGAGGACATCTTCCGGGTGACCGGGGTCGCGGGCCTCGCCATCGTCCCCCTGGCGCTCCTGACGCTGAAGGAGACGGGGGGGCGGCGCGACGGCGGCCGGATGGACTGGCCCGGCTCCTTCCTCCTGGCGGCCGCTATAGGCGCGTCGCTCGTGACCGTCACGGCCGGCGTCCTCACGGGCTTCGGCGTGCTGCACTTCTTCGTCGAATACATCAGGATACCGATACTGGGGTTCTACGTCTACACCTTCTGGTCGGTGTCTCTCCCCGTGGTCTGGCTCGCCGCCGCCTCCGTCGCCCTGGCCGCCCTGTTCTTCTACAGGGAGCTGACCGCCGAGCGCCCCCTCCTGGACTTCCGCCTGTTCGCTTCGAACGTCAGCTTCACCGTGACCAACATGGCCGCCTTCCTGGTCTACGTCGGGACGTACAGCCTCCTCATACTGCTGTCCTTCTACTTCGAGGTGATCCGGGGGCTGCCGCCGCTGACCAGCGGGCTGGTCCTGGCCCTGCAGCCCCTGGCCGTGACTGTCTTCGCCGTGATAGGGGGGCGCCTGTCGTCCCGGTTCGACAAGAGGGACCTGGAGTTCGCCGGCCTGGCGACGATGCTCGCCTGCCTCTTCATGCTGGCCACCACCGGGACGACCACCGACGTCTGGCTGCTGTCGGCGCTGCTCGTCGGCCTCGGCGCCGGGTTCGGCGTCTTCTCGCCCAACAACACGAACCTCAACCTGTCCTCGGTCGGAACGGAGGACAGGTCCCTGGCGAACGGGATACTGGGGATGATGAGGCATTCGGGCCAGACGGTCAGCCTCGGCATCGCCACCGTCGCGCTGGACGTAGCGCTCTTCGGCGAGCAGGGGCAGGGCGCCTTCCGCCCCGCCCAGTACGTCGCGTCCCTGGACCTGACCTTCCTCCTGGGCGCCGCCCTGGTGCTCATCCCAGCGCTGGCCCTGGTGAAGTTCCGTTCAAGGGTCGGGGTGGCGCCCGACGACAAAATCGGCAACGTTTAAGTAAGGTTGGCGGTCCCTCGTCCTCTCGTCTTGCCCGGCGGCTCAGGGGAGTGGACGGCCGTTGCCCGGCGATGACCGGGCCCGCGGGCCCGCGTCCCTTCTGAGGTTCGCGGACAGGTTCGGCGGGGTGGCCACGGTCGCCTTCCTGACGTACATCGGGGAGTACATGTCGTTCATAGTCGTCCTGGCCTTCATCATCAACAAGCTCGTCCTGCTCTTCCACATGGGAGGGGAGGCGTACCTCCTGGTCGGAGCGGTCTCGGCCCTCTACCTGGTCCTCTCCGGCCTGGTCGCCATCCCCGTGGGCCACCTGAGCGACAGGTACGGGAAGCGCCGCTTCACGATGCTCGGCTGCCTCCTGGGCGCGTTCGCGCTCTTCTCCCTGGTCTTCATAGACCGCATGACGGACCCGACGCAGTTCTTCGCGGGCATCGCGGTCTCGCTGGGCGCCCTCGGGGTGGCCCACGGCACGTACACCGCGACCACCCTCGCCTACACCGGGGACGTGGCCGACGCGAGCGCCATGGGGAAGCCGTACAGCCTGGTGGAGGACGCGGAGTTCGTCGGCTACGCCTTCGGCCCGGCGCTCGGCGCCGTGGTGTCCGTCGCGCTGGGGAGGATACTGACGTTCACCGCCTCCGGCCTGATGCTGCTCGCCGCGGCCGCGATGGCGTTCTTCTTTATGCGGCGGGCCGGCGGCGAGGCGCACTCCGTGAGCTGGTCCGACTTCGCCTCCGCGTTCAGGAACTCCGTCGTGGCGCTGATACTGGTGACCACGTTCTTCTCCTCCCTCGCCTTCTCCGGCTTCTTCTACTACGTCCCGCTCTACGCGTCCGCGCTGAAGGGGTCGATCCCGGCGCTCGGCGCCGTCTACCCGGTGCTGCAGTCCCTCGTGGCCGGCACCGCCGTCGTGCTGATGTTCCCGTTCGGCCACCTGACGGACAGGACGGGCAGGAGGATGCCCTACCTGGTGGCCGGGCTGCTGATCGGCGCCCTGGCCCTGGCGTCTGTCTTCCTGGCGCCGAGCCTGGGAGGATTCCTCCTGGCCTCCGTGGTCTTCGGCCTGTCGCTGGCGCTGGCCCGCGTCAACCAGCTGGTGATGCTGGCCGAGGCGAGCACGCAGGCCAACCGGGCGGGGGTGATGGGGACCAACCACGCGATGGAGCACGCGGGCTACGGCGCGGGCGCCCTGGTCGGCGGCATCATAGCGGGCCTCCTGGGTGGCTTCGTCAGCACCTTCAGGTACCTGTCCGTCATGCTGGTGGTGGTGGGGCTGGTCTTCCTGGCGGTCGCCCTGGCCAAGAAGATGAGGTAGCCCGGCCGGCGGGGCGGCCGGAAAGGTAAAGAAAGGGCGGGTCCCGTTCGTGGGGGCATGGAGAGCCGGGCGGACGGCGTCGACGCGGTCAGCCTGGCGATAATGATAGCCCTCGCCGCCGCGGTCATACTGCTGATCGTGGCTGTCACGTCGAGGATCGGAGGCTGAAAGCCGTCAGCGCTCCTGACGGGCCACCGGACCGAGCGCCGCCAGGCGGCGGGCCGACCCCGGTGGGAAGACCATCGTGGCCACGCCCAGCAGCAGCGCGAATATCGAGGTGTAGATGAAGATGGCGCTCGGGATGACGGCCGACTCCATGACGATACCCACCATCGTGGCGCCGACGCCGTTGTCCGCGAAGACGCTGCCGATGTAGCCCCCCCAGAACATGGACATGGAAAGGCCGTAGATGCCCACCTCCGTCAGGGCCAGGTGGAGCAGGACGGAGCCCCTGTCGAACGTCTCGCGCGAGAAGAGGGAGGGTGACATGCCGTACATCACGGCCCAACCCAGGCACCCGAGCACCCCCACCACCAGGAAGGAGAGGTACGCGGCCACCATGTATATCCCCGGCCAGCGGGTGATCAGTATCGGGAACTCGAGGCGAGGGAGAAGAACGGGCAGGATGAAGACGACCGCGGCGACCGAGTTGACGACGGTGGCGCAGCCGAAGTACCTGGCCGACGTC
>JAKAPW010000013.1 GCA_021811935.1 archaeon
GGGCCAGGCCATGGAGGACGCGGCCAAGAACCCGAGCGGCGTGGCAGGCGTGGGGGCGGGGCTGGGGGTCGGGCTGGGAGCGGGCGCGGGGATGGGCTACGCCTTCAGCGGCCAGCTGGCGCAGGGGATGAACCAGCCGCCGACCCGCAACTGCACCAGCTGCGGGTCCATGATACCGGTCAACGTGCAGTTCTGCCCCAACTGCGGCGCCAACCAGGCGAAGCCTCAGGGCAAGTTCTGCCCAGGGTGCGGGACGCAGCTCCCCGCGGGGGCGAAGTTCTGCCCCGGCTGCGGCAAGCAGGCCTCAGGGTGACCATGACATGTTCTGTTCGAAGTGCGGGACGCAGCTCCCCGACGATGCGAAGTTCTGCCTGAAGTGCGGGTGGTCGGTCGGTTCGCAGCAGCCCCCGCCCCAGCAGCCCGCGGCGCAGCAGGCGGTGGTGGCGCAGACTGGCGTCACCTCCTTCAAGTGCGGGAGCTGCGGGGCGCCGATCTCTCCGAAGTTCGGAGAGATGGTGATCACCTGCGAATATTGTGGAAGCAGCGTCAGCCTGGGCTCGCAGGGCTGGACGAACATACAGAAGCACACCATGCTCCCGCTGAAGCTGGGCACGAAGGACGAAGTGACCGCGACCGTGCGGGGGATGATGGACAGGGGCCTCCTCCACAGGCACCTGCAGGAGAGCTCCGCGCTCGAGGAGATCTCGCTCACTCTGGTCCCCTACTGGGTGGTGGCCTCCTCCGCCCGCACCTCGGTGGTGGCCACCGACATGACTTCTGAGGTCGGAAGCATAGCCACCACCGCGGCCCTGATGGGCGTCATGGGGGCGGGGATGGGCGGCGGCAGGCGTGGGATGGGCTTCGGCGGAGGGCTGATGGAAGGGGCCATGTTCGGGAGCGTGATGACCGGCGGGGGCGGGCACCTGAAGACCTACCAGCTGGACGCCAACTACAACTACCCCGTGGTGGCGTTGAAGGCACTGACCGTGTACCAGCCCAAGGACTACCAGTTCGCGCTCCAGGAGAGGACGCTCTTCGACATGTCGAAGGTGCCGAAGGGGATAAAGGTGCTGAACGGAGACGTCAGCGAAGACTCCGCGAAGAGCCAGGCCAAGACCGACGTGGACCAGCTGCAGTCGCAGAGGGCCCACGCCAAATACCACATGATACACAGCATAACCACGCAGGTGGACGTCTCGGACGCCGAGCTGCTGCATGCGCCGGTGTGGCTGGCGCGATACGACCACAAGGGAAGGAAGATAGTCCTCGTGGTGGACGGAAACTCGGGGACGGCCGTGAACAGCATAGGGCTCTAGGCTGCGAACGGGTTAAATCTCTCCGTTCTCAAGTGCAGCGCATGCCAGAATACATGGTGATAACGAACGTCAGCCCGGGAGGCGAGAACACCGCCCCGTTGCGGGAGGCCCACCTCAAGTACATCGGCCAGCTGAAGGAGGCCGGGAAGTTGAAGGTCGCGGGCAGGTTCGGCGACGGGTCGGGAGGGATGTACGTGCTGCTGGCCGATTCTCCCCAGGCCGCCGATGCCCTGGCGAAGGAAGACCCCTATCACAAGGGCGGGGGGCGGAGCTACGTCATCAAGGAATGGCAGAGGCGCTTCTGAGCCTCAGTCCTTGGTCGGCGGCGCGACGGCCTTTTCCTGTTCCACCAGCCGGTACGCCTCTTCCACCGTCTTGCCGTCCTTGACCACCGCCCTGACCGCCTTTATCATCGCGACGGGTGACTCGGACTGGAATATGTTCCTCCCCATGTCCACCCCCGTCGCCCCGTCCCTCACCGCGTTGTAGGCCAACTGGAGGGCGTCCCTTTCCGGTATCTTCTTGCCCCCCGCGATGACCACCGGGACCATGCATCCGTCCACCACCCTCCTGAAGTCTTCACAGTAGTAGGTCTTGACCAGGTGCGCCCCGAGCTCCGCCGCTATCCTGCACGCCAGGCCCAGGTATCTCGCGTCCCTGCTCATCTCCCTGCCCACCGCTGTCACCGCGAGGACGGGCATCCCGTACCTCTCCCCCTCGTCCACGGTCCTGGCCAGGTTGCCGAGCGTCTCTCTCTCGTGCTCCCCCCCGACGAAGACGGAGACGGCGACGGCGGAGGCGTTAAGCCTGATCGCGTCCTCCATGGACGTGGTGATGACTTCGTCGGACAACTCCTTGAGTATGCTCGTCCCCCCCGAGACCCTGAGGACTATCGGGATGCCAACCGACGGTTCCACGGACATCCTCACCAACCCCCGGGTGGCCATCAGGCTGTCCGCATAGGGGAGAAGGGACCTCACCGTCCCGGCCGGGTCCTCCAGGCCCGTGGTCGGCCCCTGGAAGTAGCCGTGGTCGACGGCGAGCATGACCGTCCTGCCCGACTCGGGGCGGACTATCCTGGAGAGCCTGTTCCTCAGCCCCCAATCCAACGACCGATTCACCTTTTTGGAACCGGCGCCGAGGATGTTTTAAAGTCTATCTGTCCGGATGGAGGAGCACCTTCATCGCCTCGCCGGAGGCGGACGCTTCGACCGCCCTGCCGAACTCGGTGAGGGGGAACCTGTGGCTTATCATCGGGCCGAGCCGCAGCCTCCCGTCCGCCATCATGGACAGCGCCCGGACGGTCTCCCTCTCGGTCGCCCCGTAGTTCGTGAAGATGGACAGCTCCGAGCTGAACGCGTCGCTCATGTCGTAGTCCAGCCTGGAGCCCTTCACGGGGACGCCGAACAGGCATACCCGCCCCCCCTTCCTGACCGACCTGATCGCCTGGAGTATGGCGGCAGGGCTGCCGGACGCGGTTATCGCGATGTCCGCCCCCCTCCCTTCGCTCATGCGTCTGGCCGCGCCGGGGGCAGCGGCGGCGTCGACGGTCTCTTCCGCGCCGAAGGACCGGGCCGCCCCCAGCCTCCTGTCGTTTATGTCGCTGACAAGGACGCGCACCCCCCCGAGGGAAAGGAGCTTCGCGTGCATCAGCCCCAGGGGACCCGCCCCCACGACGAGAGCCACGTCCCCCTCCCGGGCCCCGCACCTGCCGATGGCTCGCATGCAGCAGGCCACGGGCTCGATCAGGCTGGCCTCTTCGTCGCCGACCGAGTCCGGCAGCTTCAGCACGCCGCCCCGGTTCACGTTCCATCCGGGCACCCTGAAATATTCAGAGAAGCCTCCCGGGTCGATGTTGCTCGTCCTGTACCGGTCGCACATGGTCTCGCTGCCGTTCCTGCAGTGATGGCATTCGCCGCATGGGACGTGGTGGTGGACGAAGACCCTGTCCCCTTCGTCGAGTCCCTTCACACCCTTCCCCACTTCGGAGACCACCCCGGAGGGCTCGTGCCCCAGCACGGGCATGGCGGCGGTGTACTCTCCCCTGATCTTCTCCATGTCCGTCCCGCAGAGCCCGCAGTACTTCATCGCGACGACGATTTCGCCGTCCCCCGGGCGCGGGACGGGCATCTCCTCCACCGACGCTTCGCCGGGGCGCCTGATGACGACCGACTTCAAGTGCGTCGGTTACCGCCTGCTGTCATTTAAACGAATCAGCCTTCCGCGGGATCGGCATGCGCCCGACGCTGCCCTCTCTGACCGCTTCCAGGAGCGCCCTCTTCAGCGCGGCCACGTCTATCCCCAGATAGGAGCCGGCCCTGGCGCCCCGGGCCGCCCGCCCCATCATCCGCAGCGCGACGGCGGGCTCCCCCCTCTGGACGTGCACGTACGCCGCGAAGACGAGTATGAGGCACTGGAGGACCGCCTTCTCCCTGGCGTCCCGTTTCTCCCTCCAGGCTCCTTCCAGCGCTTCGTGCGCCTCCCAGAACCTCTCTTCGGCGTACAGTCCCAGGGCCTCGTCCAGAGCTTCGGCCTCCCCCCTCGCCCGGGGGGCGACGTCCAGCCTCCTCACCGCGGTGGCCCTGCCCATGGCCGCGCGGCGGAGGGCGGCCCGCACCTCGCCAGCCGACCGGCAGAAGACGTCGAACTCTATGCTGCGGGAGGAGATGCGCACGTCGCCGACCTCGACGGCCGCCCCCTTCAGCCTGGACTTCACAAGGGCGCGGTCATCCTTCGACTGGGCCAGCCCCGGGTTGGGGACGCGCACGAGGAAGCGCAACGGCGTCGTACAGGGTCCCGGCCCAAATAAGTTAAATCCGACGCGGCCGCGGTCCCAAGGCGGACATGGGATTCCGTGTAGAGCACGACTACCTGGGCGAGGTGCGGGTTCCTGCCGACGCCTACTGGGGGGTGCAGACGCAGCGCGCGGTCCAGAACTTTCCGATATCCGGCATCCGGCCGTCCAAGGAATACATCGTCGCGACCGCGACGGTGAAGAGGGCGGCGGCCGAGGCGAACCTCCTGGCCGGCCGCCTGGACCGGAGAAGGGCGGACGCCATAATGAAGGCGGCCGAGGAGATCATGGAAGGCAGGCTCCAGGACCAGTTCGTAGTCGACGTCTACCAGGCGGGGGCCGGCACGTCGCACAACATGAACGCCAACGAAGTCATAGCGAACAGGGCGCTGGAGATACTCGGCGAAAGGAGGGGCTCGTACGACATAGTGAGCCCGAACGACCATGTGAACATGGGGCAGTCGACCAACGACGTCATACCGACCATAATCAGGGTCGTCTCTCTGACGATGCTCAAAGCGCTCCTGGGCCGGATGGAGCACCTGAGCTCGGCGCTGCACCTAAAGGCCGAGGAGTTCGACGGCATAATCAAGAGCGGCAGGACCCACCTGATGGACGCCGCCCCCATCCGGCTGGGGCAGGAGTTCGAGGCCTGGGCCAGGATGATTTCAAGGGACGCGGAGAGGCTGAGCGGCTGCGAGGCGCGACTGGCCGAAATGAACATAGGCGCCACCGCCGTCGGGACGGGCCTGAACGCGGACCCCAGGTACGTCGAAGAGGCGGTCAAGGTCCTCTGCCGCCTCACCGGCTTCCGGCTGAGGAACGCCGGGCACCTGCCCGAGATGACCCAGTCCACCACCGACTTCGTCGACCTGTCCGGCGGGCTGAGGGCGCTGGCCGTGGACCTGATCAAGATCTCCAACGACATCAGGCTGATGGCCTCCGGGCCGAAGACCGGCCTGGCGGAGATAGAGCTACCCGCCGTCCAGCCGGGCTCCTCCATAATGCCCGGGAAGGTCAACCCGAGCATACCGGAGATGGTAGACATGGTCGGCTTCCAGGTGATAGGCAACGACACGGCCATAACGCTCGCCTCGCAGGCGGGGCAGCTCGAGCTGAACGTCATGATGCCCCTCATCGCCTACTGCCTCGTCCACAGCATGACCATACTGCGGACCTCCTGCGAAGTCTTCGCCGACAAGGCGGTCGCCGGAATCAGGGCGAACAGGGAGAGGATGGAGAAGCTGCTGCACGAGTCCCCCGGGGTGGCGCTGGCCCTAAACCCGTACGTCGGTTACCTGAAGGCGGCCGAGGTGGTGAAGAAGGCGCTGGCCGAGAACAAGACGGTCAAGGACGCGGCGATAGAGATGAAGCTGCTGCCGAGGGAGGAGCTCGAAAGGATATTCGACCCCCACGAGCTGACCAAGATGGGGATAGCCGGCTCTCCATCGAAACGCCGCAGCAAGCGCTGAGCGACGCCGGATAAAGAAACCGTTCACGCCTGTTGCTGTTCCTTTGGCTTCTTCAGTGTCTTGATGTATTCGTCGTAGACCTGCCGGACCCTGTCCGCGCTCGGGCCGGTCCCTTCCACCACGCCGCTCTCGGTCACCTTGACCTTGTCCATCACTATTATGGCCCCTATGTCTTCCCTGAGCCTTACCAGCCCGGGGAAGACCCTGACTATCGAGTCCGAGAGCGCCCTCAGGTCGAACGGCTTCTCGACGAGCCTGATCTCCTTCACCGAGTGGCCGCCCAGGACCATCTTGTAGGCCCTCTCTTCGCCTTCCAGGCTTCCTAGCACGATGGAAAGGTTCTCCTGGATTCCCAGGACTATGCCTTCGTACTTCCTTCCGTCCGTGGTCTCCACCGACACCTTCTTTCCGCCGAACGAAGCCAGCTCCTCCGCGAATCGCCTTGCCGGAGCTGTTGCTGACATGCCTTCTCAGGCGACACAGTATTTTCGAAAGTATTAAAACCCTTTTCATAGGCCGGCGACCTCCGACCGCCCTCCGCCCTTCCTTCCTCCCCGCGGCACCATCTCCTCCGGCCTGGAGGGGATGACGGGCACCCAGCAGCGACATATCGACCCGCGGCGCAGCGAGGCCCGCATTGTCAGTCATCGGTGTTTCCGTAAGGTGCGACGCCTGCGGCGGCCGGCTCATAGTCAACGAAGGGGAAAGGGTCTGCGCGTCCTGCGGGAAGATACATCAGCCCGAGGAGCGGGCGGAGGAGGCGACGCGTCGCGGCGCGGCGCTCGGGCCGAGGGAGGTGGAGCTGGGCAGCTACCTGGGCCCGAGGGACCCGGTGAGGCTCTCCGGCTACGACGGCCTGAGCTTCTCGGGTTCTTCGACAGCCTACATGAAGAAGCTCTCGGACTACGGCATCAAGGACGGCTGCGTCAGGACGAGGGAGTACGTCTTCGAGATGATCAGGAGGGTGGGAGAGGGGATGAACCTCCCCCAGAGGCTGGTGTGCAACGCGCAGGTGCTCGCCGCAAGGTCGCTCAGGCAGGCCAGGGTGAAGAAGGGCGGCTACCCCACGCTCGCCGCCTTCTGCCTGGTGGCCGCCTCCCGCCAGTCGGGGCAGGGCCTCGTCACCTGGAGGAGGATACGCAGGTTCATGTCGGAGCGCGGGTACAGGGTGCGGCTGACCAGCCTGATCGAGGTCTCGACGCAGCTGTCTGTCAAGGTGCCCAGCGACATGGCCACCTATCTGGCCCAGGCCGTCAAGACGGCCGCGTCGGACACTGCGGTGGCCGGCCGGATGGCCGCCGCCGGCATAAACCAGGTCAGATACGCCCAGTCGGCCGTGTCGGCGGGCCGCAGGATGCTCGACGTCCTGGGCAAACAACTGGTGTCCGGCTACAACCCGATAGCGGTCACCGCCACCGTGCTCTACCTCTATGAGAGGGAGGCGTCGACGCTCGGGCGCAGGGCGCAGCTCTTCGGCCAGGCCGAACTGGCCTCGATCCTGGGCACGTCCCAGTTCACGATGCGGGAGCAGGCGTCCAAGTTCAGGAAGGCGGGCCTCCGCCTCGAGCGTCACCCGCCCGCCGGCTGCACCGTGCCGGCTACGTACATCTCGTAGTCGTAGTCCGCCGCGACGAAGAGGCATCTCCCCGAATCCGTCAGGGAGATGCGGTATTCCACCGTCCCGTCCTCCTCCACGTAGACCGACTGCCGGACGAGGGCCCCGGACACCGTCTCGTTCAGCCCCTGCGCCGTTCCGCCGGGCAGCGAAGCAAGCTTCAGGGCGCGGTCACGCAGGAGGCCCTGGTAGTAGACTGCCCTTTCCGGGATCTCCACCGACTCATCGAGGCGGAGCCCCACCGCCGCCCCGTCCGGCTTGCGCGCAGTCACCTGGAGCACCATGAGGATGGCGGTCCTGCCGTCCGGCGACGCCGAAACGGAGACGTTCAGCGCCCGCACGGTGACCCCGGTTCCGGTCGCCTGGAAGCGGAGGGCCCCGACCGCCAGGGCGCACGCCGACGCCAGCCTCCGCGAAACTCCTTGCGCCGCGTCGAACGGGCCGCCGGACAGCAGCGCCCGCTCCGCCCCCGCTCCGCAGGCGACCGAGGCGCTCTCCCCCGCTGCGCGCGCGTATGCCCCGAGGGAGGCAAGCTCCGTCCCGGACGTGGCCAGCGCCTGTTCGGCCTCCGACGCCGCCAGCGCGGCGAGGGACGCCCCCAGCATGACCGCCCCGACCACGCCCGCGAACAGGGTCAGCGTCACCCCGCGGCGCAGACGTACACCACCCTGACCGTCGTGCCGGCCGCGTCGAAGGTCCACAACGGTACGCCCTGCGCCGCGGGCCCGGCGTACGCGGCGAAGCATCCCTGGCGCGCCGCGCCCGAGGGGGAGGCCATGGCTGAAGCCACGAGGGACTGGAGGTCCCCCGGCGCGAGGTCTGGCGCCGCCTGCCCCTGAACCGGGCGGACCCCGGAGCCCGCCAGGGAGGCGGACAGGGCCAGCAGGGAGGCGAGCACGGCCAGCGATATCACCGCGTCCAGCTGCCGGATCAACGCAGGAACGCCTCCACCACCCTGGGGACGGTCATGAGGAGGAGCCAGAACTCGAGCCCCAGGATGCAGAGCTGCAGCATGGCCTCGACGTACTCATCCAACTCTCGTCGCCTCCAGCGACCCGTTCACGCATCCGAGGAGGTACGCCCCGGGCGACCCCAGGTCGAACGACCCGGCCGGCCCGGCGAACCGGACGCTGATGGACGTCGGCCCGTCGGCGAGCATGACGTCGCCGTCGCGGTAGAGGACCCGGAGGCCGACGGACGAAGGGGGGAGGGATATGTACGCCGTGGCGTCGCACCCGGCTACCGCCCGGACCAGCCCGTGCAGCTCCCCGGCGGCCCGCTTCAGCTGGGCGGTCGAAGCCCCCGCCACCGAGGTGTAGACGTATCCGCCGGCCCCGACGGCGGAGGCCATGACCACCACGGCCATGACCGAAGTGACGATGGAGGTCTCGACAACCTTCGCCATGCATCTTCACCGGAATTCGACCGTCCCCCCCGCCACCGACACGTTCAGGTCGACCGCGGAGGCGTATTCCGCGTCGAACGGCTCCACGGGGAGAGGGAGCTGGCACTCCGCGGTGACGCGCCCGTCGGAGACCGACAGCGTCCTGCCCGAGGCCTCTATGCGGAGCGCGGACGGGATCCTCTCGTGGACGCCCACCGCGTGGCCTGAGGCGACCGCGGCATGGACCGCCTGCTGCAGGTCCGCCATCACGGCCCGGGGTTCGGGGTCCCCCGCCCTGGCGGCTAGCGAAAGGACCGCGCCGACGGAGAGCAGCAGCATCAGCGCCAAGGGCAGCAAGGTGAGCGCCTTCGCGACGATCTGCATCGACACAGATATCGCAGGGCTATATTAGGCGCCCCACGCTCTCCTCCCGATGAGGAAGAGCGAGCCGAACGGGCCGTCCCTGCTGCTTTCGTCCATGCTCCTCCCCGAATTCTCCGACGGGGGGTACCGGGTCGGCCTCTTCGACGTCTCCGTCGCGGAGGAGGGCGGAAGTGCGGTCTATACGGCCTCCCTGCGCATAACCCGGCAGGAGCACGCGCTCCTCCTGCGCGAGTTCTCCAGGCTCGAATCCCGCAACCCTGCCCCTCCCGAACTGCCGAACAACCTGGGCGAGCTCATAGCCTGGCTCACGGCGTACACAGCGCCGGGGCTGGCAGCGCCGAGCGGGAGGGCAGTGGAGCTGGCGGAGCTGCTCTCCTACGAGTACGTCGGCCTTTCGAGGCTGATGCCCCTCATCAAGGACGGGAAGGTGGACGAGGTATACCTGGACTCTCCAAGGGAGATGCCGTACGTCGACCACCGGGAGTTCGGCAGGTGCGTCTTCCCGGTGCAGCTCGCCCCGCGGGAGCTCGAGGCGATCAGGACGCACGCGGAGATATACGGAGGCGAATCGGCCTCCCTCAGGACGCCGTCGATAAAGTCCGAGCTGATAGTTGGGGAGCTCAGGATGAGGGTGGGGATAGACGTGCCGCCCCTTTCGCCTGCGGGGATGGCGTTCCACGTCAGGAAGGTGGGCGCCGCGGCCCCCACCCTGGCCTATCTCGTCAGGAACGGCACGCTGGCCGAAGCGACCGCGTCGTACATGGTCGCGATGGCGTCGTGTGGCGTCAACCTGACCATCATAGGGCCGTCCGGGTCCGGCAAGACCACCCTCCTGAACGCCCTGGACATGGCCCTGGACCCCAGCCTCAGGAGGATATACGTGGAAGACGCGATAGAGTCGCTGGACCTGCACCGGTACGGATACAGGCAGACGAAGCTGCGCGTGCCGCCCCTGGAGGCAGGCGGGGAGGTGCCCACCAGCAAGCAGGCGGAGGTGTTGAAGGCGCTGCACAGGAGTCCGGACCTCCTGATACTGGGGGAGATACAGGACGAGGGCCACAGCAGGGCGCTCTTCCAGGCCCTCGCCTCGGGCATAGTGGGCCTCCAGACGTTCCACGCCTCCGGCCCGGAGCAGGCGGTCCGCAGGTGGACGGAGCTGCACGGAATCAAGCGGTCCCAGCTGGAGGACCTCGGCCTGATCGTCACGATGAGGAGGCCGAACCCGCTGTCGTCCCGCCGCGTGCTGGAGAGGGTGAGCGAGATAGACGGGCAGGGCGGCGTCAGGGACACGTGCAGCGGGTCCGCGGAGCCCGCGTTCCCCGTCGGTTCTGCCCTGGCCAGGAGGGTCGACCAGCTCAGGGGGAAGGGGGCGCTTCTGCGGTCGTACGAGTCCGCCAGGGCCCGGCTCCGCAGGTGCGTGTCGATGCACGCCGACGAGCCGGAGCGTTTCGTGCTGGGTTTCTTCGGCGGGGTGGAGGACGTTTGCGAAAATACACAGCATATGCGGCCCTCCTGGCGCTGAACCTGGCCTGCCTGGCCGCCGGCGCCGCGCGGCTGGCCGGGTTCTCCCCCCTCCTGCTTCTCTGCGCAGACGCGTCGGCGCTGTCGTACGCCTTCGCTCGGGGCAGGGAAGGGAAGGCCGGGGACGACGACCCGCTGGTGGGAGGGCTGGTCCAGCGGGCCGTCATCGCGGCGACCCGCTCCCCCTTCGAGGTCATAAGGGCGTCCGCCGACGGGGGGGCAGGATACGGGGAAGCGCTGATGTCTTCGCTGCGGGGGTTCGACCCGGCGGGGGCGCTCGTCCGGTCGGCCGGGAAGAAGGGGCTGGGCGCGGCCGCGTCCAGGCTGTCGACCGCCGGGCAGGTGCCGTCTCCCGAGGAGATAGCTTCCCTCGCGTCCAGGGGTCTGGAGGAGGCGCTCGCGTCTGCCTCCTCCTCGATCGAGACCAGGCATGCGCTGCTGCAGGGATGTTCCTTCTTCCTGCCCGTCATGATCTGCCTCTTCTATCCCGCTGCCGCCGCCAGCCCCGTGGACTCCGCCAACGTCGCGGTCTCCGTCTTCTTCTTCCTCTGCACGGTCAGGAGCATGGTATGGCGGCTGTAGAGCTGCTGATAGCCGTCTGCTCCGCGGCCGCGGCGCTCGCCTTCAGGCTCCGGGGACGGGGCGCCCGGCCGGACTCCGGCTGGGTCGAGCGCGTCGTAGGGAAGGTCGAGGCGGGGGCCAGCCCCGCGTACGCCGTCGCCTCCACGCTCGAGGCGGACCCCGGCGTCAGGGGGCGCGTCCTCCGGGGGTACGCGCCCGGCGCTGCCGACCTCGACCCCCGCCTGGGGATGGCGTTCCTCTCGCGCTCCGCCTCGCGCGGCGACCCCTCCGTTTCGCTCCCCGCCTACTTCGCCGTCCGTTCCAGGATAGACGGCGAGCTCGCCCGCCTCGCAAAGGTCGAAGAGGCGTCGAGGTTCAGGGGGGTGGTCATATCGGTCGTGACGGCGGCCGTCCTGCCCTTCATGTCCAGGCTTTCCCTGCTGCTGTTCGCCGGCGGCGCCGGCGGGCCGGGTTCCTACATCTTCACCGCCTCCCTCGGATGCTCGGCGGCCCTGGCCGCCCTGCGGCGGAACGACGCTCGTTCGGACTGCGCCCTGCTCTCCGCCCTCCTTTCCGTCTCCAGCTTCGCCGCATTCGCGGCAGGGGCCATCCTGGGCGGCTTCGCCCTCCCTTGAAGGCCGGTGGGCCCCTCGGCTGTTCTTAAATAGCTCACAGCGCTTCTTGGGCGATGAACAGGAGAGGCGTCCAGCTGGTCGAGGAGGCCATCCTTCTCGTGATAGCGGTCATCATGGTGTCGCTGCTCGTGGGGGGCATCCAGGAGGTCCTGACGAAGGCGGGGGGCCTGACGAACAACGTCTGGGGCGGGATATCGGGCTCCCTGAACAGCCTGTTCGGCTTCCTGTGGCATTGGTGATGGGGACTGAGGATACTGTCCGGCAGGAGGAAGGAGCAGCGGCTCGAAATTTCGCAGGACGGCGAGCTGATATCCAGGAGGGGAGGGCGCGTCACGGCGTCCGCCTTCCTGAAGGTGAGCCTGTCCGACGGCAGGAACGACGACGGCCGTTTCCAGGAGCCGCCGCTCTCCAGGAGCTCGGCCTTCTTTTCGGGGCTCTACAGGACGGGCACCCCCTTCGTCTACGTGGTCATGTCGCGGCCTATCGACAAGGACTTCTTCGAATATGAAGCGTACATGGGCACCTGGGTCTCGGGCGAGGAAAGGCAGTACGGGGAGATAGTCATGCGCCTGGAACAGCAGGCGAAGGTGCTCGCCACGGCGCTGGCCGTGGGGCTCCCCGGCTGCTCCTTCAGCCCCCTGTCGTCCGCCCAGACCTCCGAGCTGGCGGACCGCCTGCTCTCTCTTTCGGGCAGGATGGACGACAAGGTGGAGGGGGAGACCTTCCCGCGGTTGGTGCCCATCCTCCCGGCAGGGCCGGGCAGCGTCAGCATCCACTCGCCCCCGGACTTCTACAACCCGCTGAAGATGGAGAACGTCCCGACGGGGCTCCCGCTGGGCAGGGTCGTGGTGGCGGGCCAGCAGAGGCAGGAGCTGTACCTTGACACGGACGACATAGGGAGGCACGTGTGCATACTGGGGATGACGGGGTCGGGAAAGACCACCACGGCGATGGCTCTCGCGGCCAGGCTGGGCGAGCGCGGCGTCCCCTTCATGGTGCTGGACACCCACAACGAATACGCGCGGCTGGCCCACTCGGTGGGCGGGGTGGTGGTGGCCCCGGGCAAGGACGAGTTCGTCCTGAACCCCCTCGAGCAGTCCGGGACGAAGGGGATATCCGACCACGCCGCGCTTGTGTCCGACATATTCTCCGACATATACAGGTTCACCCACCCGCAGTCGTTCCTCTTCAGGAACGCCGTGCTGAAGCTGTTGAGCGAGCCGGAGGGGTCTTCCGGCTTCAAGCACGACCTGTCCGGCCTCGTGGAAGTGATCGAATCCATGCCGATAAAGTCGGTGTACGACAACGAAACGAAGCTGGCGCTCCTGAGGCGCCTCATGCCCCTGACCGAGGGGCAGGGCGGGAGGGCGCTCTGCGGGAGGGCCTCTGTGAAGATGCACGAGTTCCTGTCGAAGCCCACGGTGGTCGAGCTGGGGCACTTCAGGGACGCCGAGACCAGGACGGTCTTCGCGAGCTTCCTGCTGAAGGCGATATACGACTACAGGATCTCCCAGGGGATGTCCCTCCTGAAGCACGTCCTGGTGATAGAGGAGGCGCGATACCTCATACCCGCCAGGAGGCAGGAGGACCCGTCGCAGGTGAGCGAGCGGCTCTCTGCCGAGCTGAGGAAGTTCGGCGAAGGGGTCATCTACATAGTGCAGTTCCCGTCCCAGATATCCCACGAGGCGCTGAAGAATACCGGGATAAGGGTGGTCCACAGGACGGCGTGGGCCAGCGACCTGAAGCTCCTTTCGGACGCGATGAACCTGACGGAGACGCAGTCGCGCTACATGGCGGAGCTGAAGGTGGGCGAGGCGGTGGTCAACGTGTCCCGGATGAGGAGCTCCATCCTGACGGCCATAGACGGCTCGCTCGGGGCGGAGCTGTCAAAGAAGCAGCCTCAGTAGCTCGGGGTCCTCCGCCGCGGCGGAGAGCCAGTCCACGCTTTCTTCGTCGTCGGCCCGCCCCTCCGCCATCGCCACGACGGCCTCCGCCACCTGCTCCGGGCTCCTGCCCGTCGCGTCCATCTGCCGCACCTTCCGCCCGTACTTCGACAGGCATTCTGCGTACACGTAGCCTATGGCCTCCGCCGTCACGTTGTCCGCCGCCTTCCGCGCCCCGTACCCCCTCTCGACGTACCTCCGATGGAGCACCGCCGGGTTGCACCTGAGCACGACGACGAGGTCCAGCCTCGACCGGGGGAACAGGTCCCAGAGGAACGGGCCGTATATTATGTAGGAGTCCTCCCCCGACGTCAGCGAAAGCAGCATCCTGCCCACCCTGCCGGCGCGGAGCTCCACCTCTCCTCCCTCCGTCACCAGTGCCGCCTCCGCCGCGAGCCGGTTGATCGAGTGCGCCCGCACCCCCAGCATCCTGGAGAGCAGCTCGGCGACGGTCCTCTTCCCCGTGGCGGGGGAGCCCGTGACGCCTATCCGGCGACGGGTCCTGTTCTGCCGGGCCATCGGTCACATACGGCGGCAAGGGCACATAAGTGCTTGCGGTTGTAGTCGCCAGATTTGGGCGGGTGCTCAAAGTATTTGCATCACGGGGGTATATTTTGGCCGCCACCCAGGAGACGACGCAGATGCCCAAGACCACTATAGTAGGCGAAGTGCTCCAGGTGAGGATGGGAAGGAGGAGGATAGAGCTCATCATCGCTCCGCAGGACGACAGGCCCGAGTCCGGGCACAGGAAGGCCACCCGGGCTTCTGGGGACGAGGAGCTCGAGGAAGAGGTGATCGAGCAGCGCGCGGGCTACAGGTACTCCACCGAGCCGACGTGGTCCTTCTATCTCAGCAGGACCATGTTCGAAGCGCTGGGCAGGCCGACCGTCGAATCCGAAGTGCTCGTGACGATAAGCAGGCTGCACTGAACGCCGGGCGCTGACCGTTAAATACCCAGCCCCCCCGGTCCACGTCGTGCCAAGGGCACTCGCGGTGGGGCACGTCACGGTGGACAGCATAGTGGCGCACGGCAGGGAATATTCCAGCATCGGCGGCCCGCCCGTTTACATGGGCATTTTCATGGCGCGGATGGGGTTCGAAGTGGACGTGCTCACCAGGTTCGGCCGTGACTTCGGCGACGGGAGGGCGCTCTGGCTCACGGCGAAGGGGCTGAGCTTCGTCGGCCATCCGCTCTCCGACAGGCCGAGCACCCGCTTTCGCATAGAAGTCTCCCGCCGCGGGAGGAGGCTGTCCCTGCTGTCGCTGTGCTCCCCCATAACCGGACCCCTGCCGTCCGGGCGATACGATGTCGTGGCCATAGCCCCCGTGGCGCAGGAGGTGGAGGCCGGGTACGTCCCGGCCCTGGCCTCGCTGGGCGGCTTCGTCTACCTGGACCCGCAGGGGTTCCTCCGGAGGGCCAGGGGCGAGCGGGTCGTGCTCGAGGGCAACCCGTCGCTCCTCGCGAACCTGAAGGGCGTGGACGCGGTGAAGGTGGACACGGAGGAGGGGCGGGCCCTGACCGGGGAGGTGGAGCCCCGGGCCGTGGCGGGGGCGCTGATGGGCCACGGGGTGCGGGAAGTGATCGTCACGCGGGGGCGGAACCGGATGGAGCTGCACTCGGCCACCTCGCGCCATGCCCTGGACATGCCGACCCTCGACGAAGCGGACGCGGTGGGGGCAGGCGACATGCTGGGGGCGGGCTACGCCACCTCGCGGGTCTCCCTCGGCCTGCAGGAATCCCTGGTCAGGGGGGCTGCCTCGGCCAGCGCGCTGATAGACAGGCCCGCCCTCGAGAAGATACCGGGGCGCGAGGAAGTCGCGGCCAGGGCCGCCGTCCTGTCCGCATGCCTGAGCTCTCAGTAGGCGTCGGCGACGTAGACCGTCCGGAGGGCAGGCCTGCCGCACCAGGCGCAGTTCCCCGACGGTTTCGCGCTTTCGTCCAGCGCCCTCCCCCTCACCTCGTAGCCGTCGGTCGCCTTTCTGATCTCGTCCGCGCAGCCGCGCTCGCCGCAGAAACCCATCTTGATTATGTAGCGCCCCGCGGCTAGGTCGGTCACCTCCGCCCGGGTCGTCGCCCGCTTCTGCTTCTCCCGGAGCAGGTCCTGGGACCTGCGCGCCAGCGTCTTCAGCATGTCTCCTTTCAGCTCTCCCATCCTGGCGAGAAGGTCTTCCTCGCCCATCGTCTCCCTAGTCCTCGTGTCGCGCCTGAAGACGGTGACCTTCCGCTCGGCCACCTCCTTCGGGCCGACCTCGACCCTCAGCGGGACGCCCTTGACCTCCCATGCGAAGAACTTGCTTCCGGGGGACCTGTCCGAATCGTCCAGCGCGCAGTCGTAGCCCGCCCCCCCTATCTTGTCGAGCAGCTCCGCGCACTTCGACTTCACGCTTTCCTCCTGCCCCTTCTGCTGTATCGGGACGATCACCACGTCGTGCTCGGCCATCCCGAAGGGCAGGACCAGCCCGCCGTCGTCCCCGTGGGTGGCGATGACGGCCGCGAGCATCCTGCCGACCCCGGGGCCGAAGCACGTCGACACCGGCGTCTCCCACTTCCCGTCTCTCCCCAGGAAGCTGACGTCGAAGGCCTTGGTGAACTTGTCCTTCAGGTAGTGCGTCGTCCCTATCTGTATGACGTGGCCGTCGGGGAGGGGGACGTCGTACGCGTAGCTGTATTCCGCCCCGGGGAACTTGTCCCACGGCTCCCTGTCGGCCACCATGAAGGCCAGCCCGAGCTCCTGGCAGACCCTCTTCTCCACGTCCAGGTCCTGGAGCACCTGCTCCTCCGCCTCCTTCTCGGTTGGGAAGACGTCGTGGGTCTCGATCCACAGGAACTCCCTGCCGCGCAGCAGCGGCCTGGTCGCCTTCGTTTCGTGCCTGTAGACGGCCACCGACTGGTACATCTTGAGGGGCAGGTGCCCGTAGCTCCGCACCCACAGGGCCACCATCGGATAGACGGCCGTCTCGGATGTCGGGCGCAGCACCAGCTTCTCCTGAAGCTCTTCGCCGCCCGCCCTTTCTATCATGAACACCTGGTCCTCGAACCCCTTGACGTGCTCCGTCTCCTTCTTCATGTTGGAGAGCGGTATCACGACGGGGAAGAGGACCTGCCTGTGCCCTGCCCTTTCGAGCTCCCCCTCCAGCATCCTGTATATCCTGGCCACGATCTTCATGGCGTTCGGCCTGTAGACGACGAACCCTTTGACGCCGTACCTGACGTCGAGGAGCTCGGCTTCGCTCAGCACATAGTCGAACCACTTCCCGAAATCGTCCGACTTGCGCGGGCCCCTTCCGCTCGGTTTCATTGGCTTGAGCACCTCGCGGGGAGACGGCTTAAACCTTTACTCTGCCTGCCCTTCGTCCTCGGGCGCCCCTTCGTCGGCGCCCGACGCGACCTCCAGCACCTTCGTCCCCGATATGAGGTACGCCGTGTGCCCAACCATGATGGTCGACGGCCTGGTCTTCCCCTCCCTTGCCTCCATGTTCCTGAGCAACACCTCCATCCCGTGGACCCTGATGAACCCCGACCGCTTCATCTCCTCCACAAGCCGCTCCATCTGGTTCATCGTGGGGGTGACGGCCACCATCCCCCCCGACGGCTTCAGCGCATCCCATGCCGGCCCTATCATCTCCCACGGGTCTCCGACGTCTATCACGGCCGCGTCCGCGTCCTTCTCCTCGAACCCCTGGGACGCGTCCTTCAGGTGGAAGGTGACGAAGTCGGAGACGCCCGCCTTCCTGGCGTTCCTCTCCGCTATCTTCATGAACTCCTCCCTCACTTCGTACGAATAGACGTGGCCTTCGGGCCTCACCATCCCCGCCAGATATATCGTGAACGCCCCGCTCCCGGAGCCTGCTTCGACCACCCTGGAGCCGGGCCCTATCCCCGCCCTGAGAGCCATCAGCCCCAGGTCCTTCGGGTAGACTATCTGCGTCTGCCTCTCGCACTTCATTATGAAGTCCTCCAGCGTGGGCTTCAGCGCGTACAGCAGGTCCCCCGTGTCGGTCCGCATCCCGGAGCCGAACGGCCTGCCTATGACGCCCGAGAAGCTCACCCTGCCGACGTGGGTGTGGAAGTCCCTTTCCTCGCTGGCCCGCACGAGCCACGTCTTGCCCTTCGAATAGAGGAGGACATAATCGCCCGCGGAAACTTTTTCGGCCATCGTGAGGCGCTGCCGAGACCATGCTCTTTTAAATCTGCCGTATGCGCCTGCGAGGGCCCCAAACTTATATATGCCCACCATGGCAGAGAACGAGAGAGAGGTAGGCTGCATTTGGAAGAGTCACCATCCAGCGACCAGGCGGAAAGCAGGCGGCTTCCGAGGTCCTATTTCAAGCCGAAGCCCGTCAAGGTGGGCGACGAGCTCGAAGTGGACATAACCGAAATCAGCAAGAAGGGCGACGGCCTCGCAAGGATTGAGGGATACGTCGTCTTCGTCCCCAACACGAAGCAGGGCGACAAGGTCAAGGTCAAGATTTCGCAGATAAGGCCCAGCTACGCGCTGGGCGAAGTCGTCCAGAGCTAGGCCCCCCTCCCGGACGGCAGAAAGGGATTTGAGTCAGTGACGACCCTGCCCCTGTGATGAGGGACGCGATAGAGGAGACGCACGCCCTGGTGCGCGACATGAAGATACGGGGGGCGGGGAGGATAGCCAGGGTGGCGGTGCTCGCCTTGAAGGAATACTGCGACCGGACCGACTTTTCTTCGGTCGCCGACCTGCTGGGCAGGCTCCAGAAGGCGGGGCAGAGGCTGAAGTCGGCCAGGCCTACCGCCGTGTCCCTCCCCAACGCGGTCAACCTGGTGGTGTCCGTAGCGAAGAAGAACGCCGAGAAGGGGCTGAGCCTGCCGGACCTCAAGCAGGTCATAGACGACGCCTGCGACAACTTCGTGGCGGTGAGCGACAAGGCCACCCAGACCATAGCCGCCATAGGGGCCAAGAGGATCACCGACGGCGACGTGGTGATGACCCACTGCAACAGCGAGGCGGTCACGGAGATATTCGCGACGGCCCATGCCCAGGGCAAGAGTTTCGAAGTCTACGCGACGGAGACCAGGCCCCGATACCAGGGGAGGATCACGGCGGCGGACCTGGCCAGGAGGGGCATAGACGTCTCTCTCATACCCGACTCGGCGGCCAGGCTCTACATGCACAAGGTGGACAAGGTGCTGGTGGGAGCGGACGCCATAGCGGCGAACGGGGCGGTGGTGAACAAGATAGGGACGTCCCAGCTGGCCCTGGTGGCGCACGAAAGCAGGGCCAGGTTCTACGTCGCGGCCGAGACGTACAAGCTCCACCCGACCACGATGCTGGGGGAACTGGTCGAAATCGAGCAGAGGAGCTCGCTAGAAGTGGTCCCGAGGTCCTGGATGGAGTCGAACGGCGGCGTGAAGGTGAAGAACCCGGCCTTCGACGTCACGCCGCCGGAATACATAGACATAATCATAACGGAGCGCGGCATATACCCGCCGCAGGGGATAGTCTTCCTGATGAAGGAGCTCTACCCGGAGACGTAGCTCAGGCCTTCCACCAGTCGAAGGACAGGTACTCCGGCGTGCCGGGCCCCGCGGACGCGATCAGGAACTGCTTCCTTACGGTGGTAGCCAGCCTGCCCGACAGCACCATCTGCGTGGCGGTCACCTGGTCGCCCGGTCTCATCACCTGTATGAGGAACGGGGCGTGGTCTATCCCCGGCCCGTGCCTGTAGACTGCGAAGTCGCACCCGAACTTGATCCCCGGGGTCACGACGTAGCCCAGGTCGCGCAGGTGCCTGTAGACGGCGAACTTCTCCTTGAAGCCGGCGTATTCCGCCGCGCACCGCCTGGCCAGTTCGCGCTGCCCGGCTGTCCCCCTGCCTCGCTTCACCCTTATCCTCCCCTTCCCGAGCAGGTACAGCGCCTCCACCAGGTCGAGTATCAGGGGGGAGTCGAAGTCCCTTCCCTTGGGCTTGGCCACGCCCAGCGGCTTCCCGAAGAAGCCCTCCGAATAGAGGTCCCTGGAGTCCTCTATGTCCCAGACCACGACCCTGTTCTCGACGAGCTCGGCTTCCACCGTCTTCATCGGCAGTCACAGGCCCAGGGATATTATCATCACGAGGTCGGCGAGGGAGAGGGAGAGGTCGGAGACGGTCTCGATCCTCTCCAGGACGTCCTTCAGCAGTATCAGCTCCTTGAAGTCGTCTATCTCCGTCATCGCCTTGGTTATCGATGTCCTGTACTTCTCGTCCATCTGCCGCTCCGCCTTCTCCACCGACTGGATCAGCTCGTTCACCTTGGCCGGGTTGAAGTGCAGGGCCCTGACCGTCTCGTGGGTCCTCCCCAGGATGTCTATTATCAGGTCGAAGAGGGTCCTCAGGTCCTCCGTCATGTTCGACTTCTTCAGCGGAGGTATCTTGAGCTGAGACAGCCGGAAGGATATGCTCTCTATGTAGCTGGCGACCGTCTCCATCGTGTAGGCGGCCCTGAGCAGGTCCTCCCTGTTCATCATCATGCTCCCCACTTCCGCCAGCTGCCTGCTGAGGGAGCGCCTGAAGGCCTCCACGTCGCTTATCGCCAGGTGCAGGCTGTCGGACGCCCTGGCGGCCCCTTCCTTTTCGTTCAGCATCAGCGCCGCGTTCAGGTTGGCGAGCTCCCTGGCCGCATCGAGCATTCTCCTGCTCTCGTCGAGCAGGACGGCCAGCATCCTGCGTCGAGCCTGGATTTCAGCTTCTCCTGTGTACAATCCGGTCCTTCTAAGATGTTAGCGCCGGTCGTATTATAAATCTTTTAGTAAAAAAACTGGCCGTATTACGAAAAATTTTCACCGGCCCCTACCCTATCTTCTTGAGCTGGGCGCCGTACATCCCGACCAGCTCTTCCACCGTCGTGGCGTCTTCGGGGGACTTGTCCTCACGGACCTTCCCGGTGAACTTCGGGAACCTGAGCGCCAGCCCGGCCCCCGGGCGTATCCTGTCGAGCGCCGCCGTGTGGATGGGGCTGAGCGTCAGCTCGGACGCCACCACCTCGATCACCACGGCGGGCTGGAACCAGACGTCTGCCTGCATCTTGGAGACGAGCCTCGGGCTCGGGTGGGCCATCCTGTAGCCGTCCAGCCTCCTGCTCAGCCCGGCCAGGTCTTCGTCCGAGAAGCCCGTCCCGACCTTCGTGACGGACCTGAACGTGTCGTCCGGCTTGTCGTACGCGGCGAGGAGGTAGGCGCCGTAGACGCCTGCCCTGCGCCCCCTGCCGTGGAACGCCCCGACTATGACGAGGTCGGTGGAGTCGGTCAGCTCGCTTCTGTATTCCCTCTTCAGCTTTATCCAGGAGAAGGCCCTGGCCCCCGCCCTGTAGCGGCTCTTCAGGTCCTTCACCACCAGCCCTTCGCAACCGACCTCTATGGCCCTCTGCATGAAGCCCTCTATCGCGTCGGGGCTGGCCGTCCTGAGCGCCGGGGCTAGCCGGATGCCCTCCCCCTCGGCGACCGCGCTTTCGAGCCGCAGCCTCCTTTCGGAGTACGGCCTGACCGTCATGTCCTTCCCCTCGTGCATCAGTATGTCGAAGAAGAACAAGGAGATGGGTATCCGGGCCGCGGCCTCCTGGACCCCGTGCTTCCTCCTCCTGTGCATCAGCTGCTGGAAGGGGAGGAGGTCTCCGCTCCCCGGGTCGACGGCGACCGCCTCGCACTCAAGGATCGCCCTGCGTGCACCGACGGACGACCCGACCAGCTTCACCGCGTCGGGGTAGTTCCCGGTTATCTTCTCCAGCCTCCGCGAGAAGATCGTGACGACGCCCCCGTCCTTGTGCACCTGCATCCTCTCTCCGTCGTACTTGTATTCGGCGCTGCACTCGCCCCCCAGCTTCTCGACTATCTCCCGCGCACTGGAGAGCCTCTCCGCCAGCATCGGCCTGACAGGTCTCCCCACGCTTATCTTGAACGACCTTATGGACTTCAGCCCGGCCCGTGCGACTGCCTTGGCCACCTCCCCCAGGTCGCTGCAGAGGTTGTACGCCCTCTCCAGGTCGGCCCTCGCTTCCTTCCCCCCCGCGAAGGTTATGGCCAGCGCGTCGAGGACCGTGTAGTCGGCCACGCCAAGCCTGAGCTTCCCCAGGGCCGTCCTGACTATGTACTTCGCCTCCGTCGGCGAGGCGCTGCCCATCAGCCCCGCCAGCAGGTCCAGCCTCGCCTCGACCGACCCCTTGCCGGAGCTCTTCGCCATCCTGTCCAGCGTGTCGTATACGGCGGAGACGGTCAGCTCCTCCCTGAAGAGCGATTCCTGCCTCCTGGACTTCGCCGCCTCCTCGGCGGCCGACCCCATGTCCCCCAGCTTCCTGTACAGCTCCCTTATCGTCTGGATGCCCAGCCCGGTGGCGGTCGATATCGCCCTTTCGGCCAGCTTCTCTCCCACGCCCACCTCCACGCCCATGTAGTCCGGGTAGAGCTTCCCCTGGTTCAGATAGGTCATCTTCCCCAGCAGCTCGGCCGGCGTCCGCCCGTACAGCGAGACCAGGGCGTCGGTCAGCTCGGTCCTCTTGCTGGTCTTCACCATCGCCTCGTAGCACTCCACGAGGCGGGAATAGGGGAGGTCGTCCATGGCGAAGCATCTTCTCCCCCGCCGATAATAACGGTTTTTTGACATAGCAGATTTTTTATGCCGCACGCTTCGACGTATGCCCATGTCAGGGGCGTTGGAGCTCATAACGGGCAGAAGGACGGTCAGGCATTTCCAGGAGCGGCCCGTGGAGAGGGAAAAGCTCAGGAGGCTGCTTCGGGCCGGCGCACATGCGCCTTCGGCCCACGACCTGCAGGCGTGGCGGGCGGTGGTGCTGGACGACAGGGCGCTGATCGGCCGCTTCGCCGCGGAGGCAGCGAAATCCTACCGCAGGTCGCTCCTGGCCAGGAAGGTGGACGGCGCGTCGGCGAAGTCGGAGGCCGCCCGTCGCAGGATGGAGGCCGTCCCGGCGATGATCCTCCTTTGCCTGGCGACGGGGGAGCTGAGGCGTGAACGGTCGAGCAGGAGGGCTGCGAACGAGCGGTTGATGGGAGCGCAGTCCGTCGCGGCCATGGCGGAGAACGTGCTGCTGGCCGCGCCGTCGCTCGGGCTCGGCGCCTGCTGGAGGGGGGTGGCCCTCTTCCTGGGTCCCAGGGTCGGACGGCTTCTGCGCCTCCCGACGGGCGTCGAGCCGCAGGTCCTGATAGAGCTGGGATATCCGGCGTCCGCTCCGCGGCAGAGGAAGCTCAGGAGCCTGGAGGAGATAGCCCATTACAACGGGTGGTAGGGAGCCGAAGGTCTGCTGCCTCGCGGGCGGCGTGGGCGCGGCGAAGCTGCTGGAGGGGCTGTATTCCATGAGGGACGGGCCGGCCCTGAGCGCCGTCATAAACGTGGGGGACGACCAGGACATCCTGGGGCTCAGGCTCTCCCCGGACATAGACATAGTGACCTACACCCTCGCCGGCTTGGTGGACGAATCGAAGGGCTGGGGGATAAGGGGGGACACGGCGAGCTTCATGTCCTTCTCGGAGAGGCTGGGCGCGAAGCCCTACCTCATGCTGGGGGACGCGGACCTGGCCACGAGCGTATACAGGAGCTACAGGCTCGGCCAGGGGGGGAGCCTCGAGCAGGTGACCGACGAGGTGCGCAGGGCGCTCGGCGTGGGCTGTCCGCTGTTCCCCGTGACGAACGACAGGCTCACCACCATGGTGCTGACGGAGACCGGATGGGTGCCGTTCGAGGAGTACTTCGTGAAGTACGGGTCGCGCCCCGAGGTCCGGGGGATACGGTACGCCGGCTCCGCCACCGCCAGGCCCGCGCCCTCCGCGCTGGAGGCCGTCCGCCTCTGCGACGCGCTCGTGATATGCCCGAGCAACCCGGTGGCCAGCGTCGGCCCGATAGCGGCCGTGCCGGGGGTCCGGTCGCAGGTGGCAAAGGGGGCTGCCTACAGGCTGGCCGTCAGCCCCATAGTCTCCGGGAAGACGGTGAAGGGGCCGGCGGACAAGATGATGTCCTCCCTGGGCTTCGAGGCCAGCCCGCTCGGCGTCTGTTCCTTCTACGAGGGGCTCCTGGACGGGATAGTCATAGACGAGCGGGACTCCGGCCTGAGGGAGGAGATAAGGAGGCGGGGGACGGACTGCTACGTCACGGACACGATGATGTTCAGCCACGAGGACAAGGTCAGGGTGGCGTCCGAGGTGACGAAGATCCTGGGAGGGAGGGTCACCTGAAGAGGTCCCTGGCTATCCTCCTCATCAGGCGCTTCGAGCCGTGCCCGACGGAGAAGGTGTAGCCCTTCACCAGCACCGCCGGGATCGACCTGGCCTTCCCCATGATCAGCTCGGCCGCCGCGGCCAGCTCGTCCACCTGCGCTATGTTGGTCGCCTTCATCTCCCTGCCGTACGCGTCGTCAGTCCTCCTGTAGTCTCTGAAGCACGATATCCCGGAGACGCCTATCGCGAAGTCGACCTGTCCCTCCCTCCACGGCCTGCCGAAGGTGTCGGATATTATCACGGCGTGCGCCCTGCCCGACAGCTTCTCTATCCCCTTCCTTATCCGGGCCGCGGACCTGTCCGGGTCCCTGGGCAGCAGCAACGCCTCTCCCACCCCGGGGAGGTTGGACCTGTCCACCCCCGCGTTCGCGCACACCAGGCCGTGCCTGGTCTCCGTGATGAGTATCCCCAGCCTTGCCCTGATTATCGACCTGCTCTCCCGGAGTATGACCTCCACCTCCCTCGGATCCTTCCTGATGTGGGCGGCCAGCTGCGAGGAGAACGCGGACGGCGTGAAGGAGTCCAGCTTCACGCGCATCCCCTCGGACTTCGACACTATCTTTTGCGCCACGACGTATATGTCCCCGTCCTCGGACGGGACGCCCATGCGCCGCTGGGCGGCGAAGACGGCCGACGCGACGTCGTCGCCGTCCCGTATCTCGGGCACGCCTTCCACCCCTATCAGCCTGATGGCGGAAGACGTCGGGTCCGGCCCCCCGCGCTTTCCGGTCATGCCGCGGACGCTGCGGGACGAATATTTTAACGCTCCCTGACCAGCCGGGCCACCGTCTCGGCCACCTCGTCGAAGATCGCCGCCGAGCGGTCCTCCGCGGGGTCGAGCGGCACCCCGGTGTCGCCCGCCGCGCTCAACGCAGGCAGGACGGGCAGCTCCCCGATGAAAGGTATGCCGAGCCGCTCGGCAACCCTGCGCCCCCCTCCCTTCCCGAATATCTCCGTCGTCTTTCCGCAGTGCTGGCAGACGAAGTGGCTCATGTTCTCTATCACCCCGACGACGGGTATCCCGAGCCGCTTGAACATGTAGTGCGCCTTCATCGCCACCTGGACCGCCGCCTCCTGGGGCGTGGTCACCAGCACCACGCCGGAGAGCTTCAGGGACTGCGCCAGAGTGAGCGGCGCGTCGCCCGTCCCGGGCGGGAGGTCCACGACCAGATAGTCGAGCTCGCCCCAGTCGGTCATGTCCACGAAGTCCTTCACGGCCTTCCCGACAAGGGGCCCCCGCCATATCACCGGGGTGTCGCTCCTGCTGAAGAACCCCATGGAGACGAGCTTGACGCCCTGCACCGTGGCCGGCTGTATCCTGTTGTTGTCCGCCGTCGGCGCAGCGTCCTTCCCGAGCATCAGGTGTGCCGAGGCGCCGTATATGTCGGCGTCCAGCAGCCCCACCCGGTGCCCCATCCTGGCCAGGGAGACGGCCAGGTTCACGGCCACCGTCGACTTGCCCACCCCGCCCTTCCCGCTGGCCACGGCTATGACGGTCGAAATCCTGGACGCGGAAGCGCCCACCGGCGGGGCCCCGACCATCGGGGACACCACCACCTTCACCTTCCCCGCCCCCTCGACGCCCCCGACGGACTCCTCGACCCTCCTGCTCACGTCGCGTATCGATTCGGGGGCCATGTCGCGCAGCGAGAGTATCACTTCGACCCCGTCGGTGTAGATGTTGACGTTCTTGACCAGCCCCCTGGAGACTATGTCCCCGTCGGCATCCTTGACGGAAGAAAGCGCCTGGAGTACCCGCTCCTTGGTTATCACGTCTTCGTGTCGAGGCCGCACATGAATAAAAACTAGCCTGTGCCATCACGCAAGGGGCCCCGCAGTGGTGGACGGCCCTTGGCCACGCACTTGATCCCGTAGAATTCGGCTATCCTCTCTTCGACGTTCCCTTCCGTGACATAATATGGTTCCGCACCCGCGTCGAACGCGATGGCGAAGACGGTCATCATCTCCTCCACTGGGTTCTTTCCGCGCCCTTCGAGGCCGACGATGGCCCTCTTCCCCACCTTGCCTTCGGCCAGCAGGTCGACATGGTGGATGACGCCAGACCTTCCGACCACGGACGTGTCTAGCTTCACGGTATATCCTTCCTTCTCGAGTCTCTCGAGGAGGTCGTGGAACGACTTCCGCGCCGGTCGCTCGCCCATTACGGGTCCACGCCTCCCCCCGCATGCAGGCGCCCGGTCCTCCACGGTTTCATCACCAGGTCCCAGGGGGTGACCAGCCCCTCGCCTTCCATGGTCAGGCAGTTGCCGCTGCCAGGCTTGATGATGGCCGACGCCTCCCCGAGCTTCATGTCGTCGTCGACACGGATGGCTTCCGTGTACCCCGCCTCCTCGAGCGTCGCGTCCAGCATCACCTCGGAGGACTTCCTGACCATGCGCAGTCTTGCGGGGCTGAAGATGTACATCAGCACCTCCCTGTCGGAGACGAAGCGGTCGGAGCCCTCTATGCGGACCCTCCGCACCCTCCTCCTCATCATCTCGTGGAGAGCCTCCCTGAAGGACGTGCCGCCCGGAAGGGAGAAGACGGGGGAAGAGGCTACGTCGCGCACGCGGAGGTCTGTGTCCAGACGGCCCTGCTCGAGCAGCAGGAGGATGTCCGTGAGCGTCACAATCCCGAACGAGTCGGCCGACTCGACCATGGCGTATCCGAACCTCGTCCTGTAGAACGATTCGAGCACGCTCGTAAGGTCGCTTTCTGACGAAATGGAGCCGAGCAGGAGCGAAGCGTTTTCGCACGGCTGGAAGAGGAACTTGTAAAGGTCCTTCGGTTCGGTAGCGAGCATCTTTTCAAGCAGGGGGTAGCCGGCGAACGCCACCCACTTCTGGCCCTGGGTCAGGTGCCGTATCCCCCCTTCCGTGCTTGCGATCAGCAGGACGTCTCTTCGGGGTATGTCCAGCAGCATCCCGGCGACGGCCACCAGCGTGCCCTGCTCCACGGTCGGGACCGCCCTCCGGAGGATGGCGGAGAGCGCATCCTTCACCAGCAGCATGGCCGGCGCACCCCCGCGCTCGTCCGGGCTTCAGGCGGTCTCCGCAACCCTGCCACCCGTCGCCGATTTCTTGGCTTCGTACTCCTTCTGGAGGCCCCAGTACCTGAATATCCCCAGAGAAAGCAGGGTCAGCGACACAATCACGAACAGCGTATGCAGGATGTCGAGGATGTCGGACGGAAGGGTGTATGGGACAAGGTCGGCTCCGAGGTGCAGGAGGCGGTCCAGCACGAGGAAACCGCCCGCATACAGGATCGGCGACCATATCCCCCTCTGTATCCTGAACATCTCCTGGTTGCGATACAGCAGGAGGAAGGCCCTGACGGCGTAGACGCCGCCCACCGCAGCTACCACTAGGGCCACTGCGTCGAGGGACAGGTCTACCACAGCATACGCTGACACAGGTGAACAATCTGGCGTTTTGTCTTATAATGATTTCCTCCATGAGGGCTTTGAAACATCGTTGCC
>JAKAPW010000076.1 GCA_021811935.1 archaeon
CGTGATGCGTTTATACCTGTGTGCCATGGTGGATGGCGATTCTGGCATGCAGGGCACCCACAGGCTGTCGATTTCGCTCCTCATCGTGATACGCGTCATGAGAAGCGCCACCGCCGGCATCATCAATCTGGTCTTCCCGTACATGGTGCTCTCCGAAATGCGCCATGGAAGCCTGGTCTTGGGGCTCATCTACACCGCCGCCACGATTTCCACGGCCCTCCTGGCCGTCGCCATCGGTTTCGTGGCAGACGTTTCCAGGAAGTGGACCTATGTATGTACCCTTGCGCTGCTCCCGGTTTCAGTCGCGGTGCTTACGCTCTCCAGCGGCGTCGCCGCGCTCTCCGTCGCGGCGGTGGTGGGCGGGTATTCGGCCACGGGCTCCCTGGCGGGCGGGGGGATAGGGGGAGCGGTGCAGCCCATACAGAGCGCCATAACCAGCGAGGTGACGGCCAGAGAGGAAAGGACGACGTATTTCAGTCGGCTCGGTTTTCTGGCGGCCATGTCTTCGGCCGGGAGTGCCTTCGTGTCGGGGGTCGCCTTGACGACTCGTTCCGCCTCCTTCGCGGAGCTGGTGCTGCTGGCCCTGGTCATGGGCATCGCGTCGACGGTCCCCGCGCTCTTCATCAAGACGCGCGAGAGGGAGCGGCGGGGGAAGATGGGCCTCAAGAACGGGAGGGCGATAGGCAAGTTCACCCTCACTGGGATGCTGAACGGATTTTCCAACGGGCTGATCACCCCATTCCTCATACCATTCTTCATACTCGCCTACGGCGTCCCCGCCGGCCAGATGGGCCTCTATGCGTCCGCGTCGGGCCTCATAGGAGGCTTCTCCCTGTTGTTGGCGCCCAGGATAGAGAGGGCCCTTGGGTTCCTCAGGGGGATATTGGTGACGAGGGGCGTCAACATCGTGCTCGCGTTGGTCTTCCCCTTCGTCCACGTGCTCTACGTCTCGGTCCTCCTCTACCTCTTCTTCCCCGCCCTGCGCGTCGCCGCGCTGCCGGTGCAGCAGACCGCCCTGACCGACATGGTGGCGGATAACGAGTTGGGGAGGGCGTTCGGGATAAACCAGGCTTCGAGGCTGCTCGTCGGCTCGACGGGGACGGCCTTCTCCGGCTACGAATTCGACGTGTCGCAGGTCGAAATACCCTTCATCTCCTACGCCGTGGTGCTGGGCCTCAACCTGTACCTGTACACCAGGTTCTTCTCGACCTACAGGAGCCCCCTGTCGTGAAGCGCGCCGCCGGGCCTGGCTGTTCGAAAGTCCTTTTATAGCCAGGGCCTTCGGGGGAGCCAGGTAACGCGATATGCGTTTGCCAAAGTCTTTCGAGGCCTCACGGAGGGAGCTTAGAAGGGAGCTCAGGTTCCTCGACGTCTTCTTCATGTCCTTGGGCGGACAGGCGCCCTTCCTCTCCATGCTGACATATGCGACGGCGGTCCTGCTGCTCGCGACGTACTTTGCCCCGATAGTGGTCATGGTGGGGACCTTCGTGGTACTGCTGAACGGGGTGGTCGTCTATTGGCTTTCCAAGAAGCATACGGAGACGGGTGGATATTTCAACTATGCCTTCAAGGTGCTCTCCAGAAGGCTGGGCTTCGAGACCGGATGGGTCTACGCCTTCTATTCCGCCCTCTACGGGGCCGGATACCTGGCGGGCTCCGTGTTCATCCTCTCCTACCTCCTTTCGACCCCGTTGTGGCTTTCTTTGGCCGTGGTCTTCGTCCCCGCCGCCCTCCTCCTCGTCATGGGGATAAAGCCGTCCACGAAGTATGCGATATTCGCAGGCTCGCTGGAGATAGGCGTGTTGGTGGCCGTCGTGGTGTCTACATTGTACATCTCCCGGTTCACGCTGTATAACCCGTTTTCTTCCCCTCCGCAACCGTCCTCCCTCCTGGCGGGGATCCTCTTCGCCATCGGCATCCCCACCGGCTACGGCGCGATAACGCCTGTCTCCGGAGAGGTCAAGGACGCAGCGAAGAGCGTCGGAAGGGTGGCCGTGTCCGTGATACTGATCGGGGGGTCCCTGGAGGCCATGGTGCTCTACGGGCTGGTGAACGTGGCGATTCATACCGGCTCCCTCTCCGTCCTGCTCGGCTCCCAGGTGCCCGTGATATTCATAATGAGGAAGTTCGCCGGGGCTCTGTCGTTCCCGTTGCTCCTCTTCGCAGGGATAAACGACGGCATACTCGGCTCCCTCAGCTTCATGACCGCCCTGTCGAGGAACCTGTACGCCATGTCGAACCGGTCGCTCATGCCGAGGGCGATGGGCCTGGTGCGCACCAACGGCACGCCCATAGTCGCCGCGATGGTGACCATAGCGGCCACCGCGGCGGTCCTGATACCTCCGCTCTTCTTCCTGGCTCCCTTCCAGCTCTTCCTGGCGCTCGGAGCGCTTGCGGGGCTGGCCAACCTCTTCGTCCACATCTCGGCCAACATATCGCTGGTCAAGAGCTCGATGCACCAGGCCGGGAGGAGGGTGCCGCAGCTCGGGCTGGCGCTCGCCGCCGCCGTGATATCGGGCTTCGTCCTGGTCTATTCGCTCGCCCTTTCGCCGAACGTGATGGCTGCGTTGTTCGTCGGATACGCCGCGCTCGGACTGGCCGTGGTCATGCTGACGAAATCCAGGGGTCGGTGACACGCGTCGGCCGTCCTGGGACGAGAAGCAGGCAGTCCGTGCGGCGCGGCTCTGCCGGTGGCACTCCGGAGAAAGGCTTAAGGTTCGGGGCGTTTCATCGGCCGTGCCTTGACGACGACCGCGGAAGCGTCTTACCGCAGACCGAAGCCCTTCGACAGGGCCCGTTATCCGTATCCCAGGTTCTCCGACGCCGAGTACGGGCGGAGGTGGAGGCTCGCCAGGGACCTGATGAAGAGGAAGGGGCTGGACTGCCTGGTGGTGGCCGGCATGAGCCTGGGGTGGGACAAGGGGTGGCAGAACATCAGATACCTGACGAACTATGCGGGAAGCCTGGACAACATATGCTACGTCGTGATGGGATATGAGGAGGAGCCTACCATATGCACCTGGACGAGCCAGATAGACAGGGTCGCCAGGAGCGTGGTCGACGACATAAGGGCGAGCAGGACCAACGTCGCGACCGCCGTGGGCAGGATGAAGGAGCTCCGCGCCGACAGGGGGAACATAGGCGTGGTCACCCCGAACTGGAATCTGGGGCTGCCCTACGAGCAGATGGAGTACATGAAGAAGGAGATGCCCGAGGCGAAGTTCCATTTCGTCTTCGAGGACTTCATGAAGGACGTCCGCATGGTGAGGAGCGCCGAGGAGATAGCGTGGATAGAGAAGTCGGCGCACCTGGGCGACCTGATGGTGGAGGAGCTCGTCAGGAAGATAAAGCCGGGGATCACCGAACACCAGATCTTCGGCACGGTCTATGACACGGTCATAAGCAACGGCGGGGAGGACAGCATGATACTGATGTCCATCAACGACACCTATGATTCGGACAGCCCGGACACCAGGGTCAGGCCGATGCCCCGGACCATGCAGAAGGGGTACATCCTGAACATGGAGAACGGCCCCGTGTGGAACGGCTACGAGGCCCAGACGGGGAAGCCCATATGCCTGGGCGAACCTCACCCGGAGTACAGGCACATGTTCGACGTCTGCCTGGAGGCCTACAAGCGCGTCAGCGACCAGTTCAGGGCCGGAAGGACGGAGAAGGATATACTGGAGGCAGGGAAGGTGGTGCTGGACTCGGGGTATGTCAACATCGGCGCGCCGCTCTGCCACGGGATGTCAGGCGGCTTTCCGCAGGACGGGCCCGTCGTCTCCCCCGGCCACTCCGACTTCGGCATATTCAAGCCGGTGGAGGTCAGGAAGGACACGGTCTGGACGGTCGAAATCAGCGTGGCCACGAAAGACGAGATGAAGGGCGTCTTCATGGCGGACGCGTTCCTGGTGACGGACGGGGCGCCCCGCCGGCTGCACAGATACCCCGCCCAGCTGACCGTGGTCTGACGGCAGGTAGGCTTCTAGGGCGCCGGGGGCCTCCTCAAGGAGTCCCTTATCTTGACCCATGCCACTATGAGCAGTATGCCGGGTATCAGGCCGCCGAAGATGAGCTGGAGTATGCCGAGGACGATCGAGGATGACTCCGCCGACTGCACCCTGGATTCGGCCAGCGGCCTGTACACCAGCAGGTAATCCATGAGTATCCATAGGATCCCTATCAGGAACCCGAAGCCGAACAGGAAGGAGGAGAAAACCATCGGGAACATCATGAACCCTCCCGGCCCGACCGCCTGGATGGGCAGCAAGAATGACGCCATGAAGACGCCCAACAGGAAGAAGAGCGCCTGGATGGCCATCGCCAGGATGGTCAGGGTCTTGGCCAGGTCCGCGTCGGAATCGAGCGGCACACGAGCAAGGGGAAGCGCCGGACAATTAAGGGTTTCCGGGATGCGGCCGTCAGACTAGCTGGTCCCTTCTGGCCTGTTCGACCCACTCCGGTTCCTTCCACCAGGCGTTGAGGCCGGCAGCGACCACGTAGCCGGGTCCTGTGGTGATCATCCCCCCGGGTGGACATCGCTTCAGCATGGCGCTATCCGAATCTTCCTATCCAGCTTGCCGGGTCTTTTGAGAACTCCTCGTAGGAGCCGTCCGCGCTGATCCCCGGTATCTTGGGGGTCCAGTCCTCTCCTAACAACTCGTCCGGGTCCCCGTACTTCCTGGCCAGGTCTCTCACCTCCGGGTCGTCCAAGGCCTTCAGCCGTCCATTTTCGATCACGGTTATGGTCTTCCCCGTCACCGTCTTTATCTCATAGGTCGGGAAGAGGAGGTGTACGTGCAGGTGGCCGTACGGCTCACCGTGCTCTCCGGCCCAACGCTCGCTCTGCCCCCGCCAGCGCGTGCCGAAGCCCACGTGTATCACGCCGGACCTGCTCCTCTCTATCTCGAAGCCGCCGCTGCTGAGCCGGAGCGGATTCTGCGGCCTCCTGACCTTGGGGTTCGTCCCCATGGCGAGCTCCCAGAGCCAGAACAGCCCCTTCCTGGGGAATTCGGGGTACTTGATGCCGTCGGTCTCTTCCAGGAGCTCCCTCCAGGCGTCGCCGTACTTCCCGCCGTCCTTGATGTGAGATATCTTCCCCCCGTCCAGCCCCACCTTGATGTTCTGGAAGGGCCTCGTGATATGGGAGGTCGTCCCCGAGACCACTCCGCTCGCGTCCTCTTCCGTTATTATCGGCGGGGTGGGATGGCTGAAGAGGTGGCCCAGATTGGGCATGGGGCCGAATCCGCCTCGTTCGTCCAGCGCCCTGTCATAATATTTCTCGTTCAGGGTGAATTCCAGTTCGGTCCCTTCCGGGTCGGTGACCCTGACGTGGCCCCCCCTCCCTTCCTTGTAGATCATGTTCCACGTCTTGACGTTTATCATATAATTCAACTTCGGCGGGAAGATGGTCGCCCTGCTGAGAAAGACGTCCTTGGTCCCCCAGGGGATGGCTTCGAACTTGTAAGGCAGTTCTTCTCCTCGCGCGTTGATCTTCGGGATGGGCCCGCCTCTGCCGTGTATCAGCACGTCATAGCCGCCGTCCTTGGCGTAGTTGATCACGCTTTCATAGTAGTCGTACCACCTCGGGTTGACCCACCATGGCTCCGTCCTGATTATCCTCTTGATCTCTTCGTCGTAGGCGAGCTCGTGGTCGGGGCCGTCGTCCAGGACCAGCAGGTCCACCGATTTGGCACCCTTCTTCCTCAGGGCGTCCGCTATCGCCTGCGTGACTTCGCCGTCGTGCAGGTTGCTCACCGCGACCAGCACCTTGTCCCCCGCCGCCACGTCGCCGTAGGTCACGAAGCCCGTGGCCTGCCTTCCGAAGGCGAACTCCTGCTTTCGGTGGGCAAGGTGGTGGGCGTAGCCCTCCATCGTGGGATGGGAATGCAGGTGGCCGAACTCCTCTTCGATGCTCTCCTCGTCGTGG
>JAKAPW010000014.1:0-9945 GCA_021811935.1 archaeon
CGGCACAATATACAGATAAAGGAAGAGTTTCCACGGGCGCGGAGCAATATGTATACTATAGGCCCCGAGAAGCTGTTTGTCTCGAAGTGCCAGCTCATCTCGGATTATGACAAAAAGGACATGGGGCTGGTGCAACAGAATGGGCTGGAATCGAGGGTGCTGGACTACCCTCATTTCAAGGAAGACAAGTTCATAATGGGCATGGAGGAAAAGGACATGCTCGACGTGTGCTCCCTCCTCCATGACAGGGGTGATGCGATGAGCCTGGAGAAGTTGAAGGCGGAGCTGAAGGATCAGAAATTCCTTCTGACCGTCCGGCTCAACCTCAAGAACCTGATATCCAGGATGGGCTGGATGAAGAAGAAGGGCCTGTCGGAGGAACAGAAGAACACTATCGGCCAGGCGGGAGAGCGTATACTCGCGGGGCTCCCGACAGTGGACAAGGAATGGTCCAAGCCATGGTGGAACACGGACGTAGATACGCCCCTTGTCACGTGAACGCTGCAACGGATATAAGCCGACGGTGGGAAAATGCGGACATGTCGAATTGCGACCTGTTGATCAGGAACTGCAGGGTTGTGAGCGCGTCGGGAATAACGGAGAGGGACGTGGCGATAGACCGGGGCAGAATACTGGCGCTGACGAGCGACAGCTCCTCGATGTCCCCCACGGCGAAGATAGACGCAAAGGGGATGGCGCTGCTTCCGGGCCTGATAGATTCCCACGTCCATTTCAGGGACCCGGGGATGGTCTACAAGGAAGACTTCCTGAGCGGGAGCAGGGGAGCCGCGGCGGGCGGCACGACTACCGTGTTCGACATGCCCACCACCGTCCCCATAGTGACCAGCGCCGAGCTGTTCCGGGAGAAGGTGTCCATCGTCGGGCGGCGGTCCCTGGTCGACTTCGGGCTCTATGGGGCAGCCGGCGTGCGTAACGTGGGGGAGATCGGCAAGATGGCGCGCGAGGGCGCCATAGCGTTCAAGACGTACACGGTCGCGCCGCCGGGCGACAGGACAAAGGAATACGAAGGCGCCTTCGTAACGGAGGCGGGGCAGCTCCTCCAGGTGATGGAGGCTGTCGCCGGGTCCGGTCTGCCGCACTGCATCCATGCGGAAGACGATTCCGTCGTAGGATACCTGTCCGGCAGACTGAAATCGGAAGGGAGGATGGACCCGCTAGCCCACCACGACTCCCGCCCCAACGCCGCGGAAGCCGTTTCCGTGTACCAGTCCATCGCCTTCTCGAGGGCCACCGGGGCCAGGGTGCACGTGGTGCACGTGAGCACGAAGGAAGCGGTGGACGTCATACGGGCCGCGAAGGCGGAGGGCCTGCCGGTCACGTGCGAGACATGCCCCCACTACCTGGTCTTCACGAAGCAGGCCCTGGAGAAGATGGGGTCGAGGGCGAAATACAACCCGCCCGCCCGCTCTGAAGACGACGTGGAGGCGCTGTGGAGGGGGATAGCCGATGGGACGATAGACATAGTGGTCAGCGACCATGCGCCCCATACGGAGGAGGAGAAGAGGATGGACATCTGGGGGGCCCCCCCGGGCACCCCCGGCGTCGAAACGAGGCTGCCCGTGTTTCTGGCCGCGGCCGAGCGGCGGGGCCTCGGAGTGCAGGGCACGGTAAGACTCATGTCCACGAAGGTCGCCGAGATATTCGGCGTGGACGGACGCAAGGGGGACATAAGGCCCGGAATGGACGCCGACGTGGCTCTGGTGGACCTGAAGGCGAGGTGGAAGGTCAGGAAGGAGGACCTGCAGACCGCCGCGAAGGGGACGTCCATCTTTGACGGCATGGAGGCGGTCGGCAGGGTGGAGCTCACGCTGCTTCGGGGCGTGGTAATCTATGAGTCGGGGGGCGCGTTCGCGGGGCCGGGGACGGGCGAGTTCATACCCGGGCCGAAGGCTGTCAGAAGTTCTTCTTCACCGTGACGGAGTTCTCCACCAGGACCCTTCCGGCTTTTATCACATAGCGGGGAATCGTCCTCCTCCTCAGAGACTCCCGGGGGGAGGGCGCGTCCAGGACGTTGATGTCGGCGCGGCAGCCGGGGGCAAGGCCGTACCCGTCGAGGCCGAGGACCCTCGCCGCGTTGTAGGTGGCCATCCTCAGGACCGTCCTCTGGTCTTCGGCCCTGTTCAACTGTCCCCCATAGGAGAGGAGCCAGCCGTTGCGGAGCGGTTCGAAGTCCCCGAACGGGTTGTACGGGTCCATTACGTTGTCCAGTCCGAACGAGACGTTCACGCCTGCCCCGAGCAGCTCTTTGACCCTCGTTATGCCGCGGCCCTTCGGAGGCCTGTCGGACGACCCGCTGACCATCATGGTGCACGGGTTCGTCACCACGTTCATGCCCGCGGACCGGAGCATCCCCACTATCTTCGAGGCATGGTCGTCGTCATAGTAGGCCAGTGCGATGAGGTGGTCGGCCGTGGCCCTCCTGCCGTATCCCCTCCGGATGACGCCGGAGGCGTAATATTCCACGAATTTCGTGTGCGGCTGGACGTCGCAGTGGACGTCGATGTCGGTGTGGTATTTCGAGGCTATCTCGAACGCCCGGTCGACGTGGGCCCTTCCGTCTTCCTCCGTAAGCTCGGCCTCGGGAAGCCCCCCGACCAGGTCGGCCCCGTTCTCCATCGCCTTTTCCAGGAGTTCGCCGGCCCCGTTCTCCTTCACAATCCCCTCCTGCGGGAAGGCCACCACCTGAAGCTCCAGCAGCCCCTTGTACTTGGCCTTCAGGCCGGACATGGCCCGCAACGACTTCAGGCCGGTGACGCCGTCGATGTCGACATGGGTTCTGACGGCCGTCACGCCGTTCAGCAGCGCCGATTCGAGGCACCTCTGGGCCCTGGCTGCGACGTCCTCGCCCGTGAAGTTCGATTTGGCGTCCTTCACCAACCGCCGGGCCTCCGCCATGCTCCCCGCCTCCGGCATGCTTTCCGCAAGGAAGGCCTTGTCCAGATGGACGTGGGGTTCCACGAAGGTGGGAAGGACCAGGTTCCCCCCCGCGTCTATCTCATACTCGCCCGTTTCTGACATGTCCGCCTTCACGCCGGAGACTATTCCGTCGTCCGCCGCTATGTCGACCTGCCCCTCGTGCTCCAGGGTCCGCGCATGCCTGATGACGAGCTTCACGGCGGTTGCATCCCCGACGACCAACAGATGCCGGACGGCGCTAGCGTTCCGACGCGCACGTGCGGAGCGCTATTCTCATTCCCTCGAGTTCCGTGGCGAAGTCCATGCAGGGCTGCTCCGGCTTGACCATCTCCCGCAGCGGCGGTATGTGCATGAACCCGGACATGACGTTCCGCCTGCCCGAGCTGATCGAATGGAGGAAGGAGTACATCACCGTGTTACAGCAATGGGTCCCCGCATGGTATGAGAGGACGGCGGGGATGCCGGCCTTCCGCAGGGCCTCCACGACTCTCTCCGCCGGAAGGCCGGCGGCATAGGCGAGCTGCCCCTGGTCCAGCACGGGGGTTCCCCTGGGCGAGTTCCCCGCGTTGTCGGGGACGACCTTGTCGCCGAAGTCGCTCTGCTGGACGTTGATGGCCACCTTCTCCACCCGGATGGCCCTGCCATAGTCCCACCCCATCGATATTATTATGTCCGGCTCCAGTTCCTCGACCAAGGAGGACGTTATCCTGGGCAACCGGAAGAAGTCTTCGGGCAGTTCCCGACCGACCACTTCGACGCCTTCCACCACCTTGCCGTCCAACTCTCTGGCTATCATTCCCGACGGGTTCTTGTGCCCCGCCCATGCCTCGAAGCCCGTCAGCAAGGCCTTTACCATGGCCTGGAAACCCGGCTTCCTGGATTAAAAGGTTGACTTCGCGGGCGGTATGAACCTGGTCACTTCGAACAGGTCAGGCGTGATGCCCCCCTTGGGAACGTACCTGCCACAGTAGAGGCACTGCAGCGTGAGCGGCTCCTCCCTCACCACCTTGAATTCCGGCGCGGCGGGCTCCTTGGGCTGGGACGTGACGCAGCTCGGGTTGGGGCAGTTCATCAGCGCCGCTATCTTCTCCGGCAACTCCACCTCGAGCTTCTCTTCCCGCCTGCCCTTCCTGATGGCGAAGCGGGCCTGCGGATGGAGCAGGCGCACCTTGAGCAGGAGCCCTTCGGTGGCTTCTGGCAGCCCCACCGTGTCGCCCGAGTCGGACGTTCGGATGTCGATCCCCTTCGATTTGGTCAGCCCGAGCACGCTCCGGGCGGTGTCCGCGGGAAGGCGGATTATGACGTCGGTATATTTTTTCACCGTGCTCACTCCACCAGATGGGAAAGCAGCGACATCCTCACGGGCAGTCCGTTGGCGGCCTGCTCGAAGTATCTCGCATGCCTCGTGTAGTCCACCTCGAGCGGTATCTCCTCTATCCTCGGGAGGTGGTGCATCACTATCATCTTGTCCTTGGCCCTCTTCAGCATCTTGGCTGTGATTATGTAGCTCCCCCTTGCCTTTTCGTATTCTTCCGGCGTTATCCTCTCCTTCTGCACCCTCGTCACGTAGAGCGCGTCTACCTGGGGTATCACCTTCTCGACGTCGTCCGTCTCGACGAAGTTCAGCCGTGCCGCCTTCATGAGGTCCTTCACCTCGTCCTTCGTCCTGAGCTGCTCGGGGCTGACGAGGAAGAGAGAGACGTCCTTGAAGTGCGTGAGCCCGAGGCAGAGGGAGGAAGCCGACCTGGTGTGCTTCAGGTCGCCCAGAATCGCTATGCTCGTCCCGTCCACGGTGCCGAACTCCTTCCTTATGGTGTACAGGTCCGTCAGCGTCTGGGTCGGGTGGTGCTGCGTCCCGTCTCCCGCGTTTATGATCGGCACCTGAGCCACCTGCGAAGCGAGCCTGGCGGCGCCCTCTATCCTGTGTCTGAGCACTATGGCGTTCCCGTAGCTGTCCGCCATCCTTACGGTGTCCGCCAGCGACTCCCCCGTGACGGTGCGGGACGCGGAAGGGTCCGCGAAACCGGTCACCCCGCCCCCGAGCCTCAGCATGGCCGTCTCGAAGCTAAGGCGCGTCCTTGTGCTCGGTTCGAAAAAGAGGGTGCACAGGATCCTCCCCTTCAATGCGTCCGTCCCGCCCTTCACATGCTTCTGCATGTAGTCGGCCGTCTCGAAGAGCGCTTCCAGCTCCCTGCGCGAGACGTCCGTTATCGCTATGAAGTCTCTGCCCTTGAGCGCATCCTTGGGCATCAGATCGCATCCTACGCGGTAGTGCGCTGGAGGTTTCGGGCGAGGCCCGGCGGCGCTAATTCTTCCATCTCTTCGCCAGCTCGTCCATGCGGCAGAACCACACGTCCTTCTTCTGCTTGATATATTGCAGTGTCTGCTCGAGAAGCACCATCCTGTGCGCCCGTCCGGTGCTCTCCGGGTGGAGGACCAGGGCGAAGAAGCCCCCCGGCTCGTTTTCATACGCGTAATCGAAGTCCATCTTCCATATTTCGAAGACCTTGGACGGATTGTCGAGCTTGGGATAGAAGGTGGAGACGCCCAGGAAGTAGGCCAGGTCGTCCTCTATGAGTTCGTTGACCGGTATGTTCAGAAGGTCCACCTCCTTGCCGAACTCGGGCGGCTTGTCCATGTGGTAGACGTCGCCGTCCCTCACCTTTGAAACCTTGAAATCGTAGGGGCCCATGTGCTGGGAGATATACGAGAAGCCCAGGTCCATGAGTATCTTGACGGTTCTGGGGCTGAGCTCGTTGGCCTGTGGTATTTCGAATGGGACCCTGTAGCCCACGGGACTCGCGTTGGTTATCCTCTTTATGGCTTCGACGCCCTTCCTGAAGGAGTCGATCTCCTCCTTCTCGTTAAGAGAAGCCGGGCATTCGTGGAAGTAGCCATGGTGCGCTATCTCGTGGCCGTGGTCGTGAAGCTCCTTGACCATCTGCGGATAGGTGTCCGCTATGACGCCCGGTGTGAAGAACGTGGCCGGGACGCCGTATTTGTCCAGCAGCTTGATGATCCTCGGAATGGCGGTGGTTATGCCGAACTCCCCCCTGGAGAAGTTTATCGGGCCGTAATTTCCCGGGCCGAGAAGACCCACCGCGCGCATCCGCAGCATTATTGACCAGGCGTCCAGATCGAAAGATGTGCAGACAGCTAACCTTTTGCCTTCGGGAAGGACTATTGGCATGGAAACGCCGCCGCGAATATCTCCTTTAAACTTTTCCTGCCAAGTCTGTTTCCGGCGGGTGCGCCCGGGCCCGACCGCCCGAATCCCGTGTCGAAGCACCTGACGTACGCAACGAGCCCGTTCCATGCGCGCGCCCGTCTTCGCGTGCCTGATGCATGCTCCGTTAGGGAGCCCGCTGCACTGCCTACGCGCCCTCCCGGCCCGACCAAGAAGGGGCGACCTTTATGCCGGCCCGCTCCATGACGCGCCGGCCGTTCGTGGCCGCCTCCCTCAGTATCCTGTCCTCGTCCATGGTCTTAACCACCCTCTCCTCCATCACTATCTTTCCGTCTACGATCACGGAACTGACATCGCCTCCCGTCCCGGAATACACGAAGCTCGAGACCGGGTCATACGAGGGAGTCGAATGCGGGGTCAGTGCGTCTACCAGGATGATGTCTGCCTTCTTGCCCGCTTCTATCGAGCCTATCTGGTCCTGCATCCCCAGCGCCTTGGCTCCGTTCAGTGTGGCCATCTCAAGGGCGCTGGTAGCGGGCAACGCCCCGGGGTCCAGGAGCCTGGCCTTCTGGAAGAGGCACGCCAGACGCATCTCCCTCACCATGTCGTAGGTGTTGTTGCACGGGGCCCCGTCGCACCCGAGGCCCACGTTGACGCCCTCCCTGAGCATCTCGTACACCTTGGCTATCCCGGAGGCGAGCTTGGAGTTCGAAGCGGGGCAGTGGGCCACGTTGCTCCCGCTCGAAGCAAGCAACCGTATGTCGCCGTCGCCCGCCCACACCATGTGCGCGAAGACCACGTTCGGGCCGAGCAGGCCCACCCTGTCCGCGAACTCCACGGGCGTGCATCCATGGTTCTTCTTGGCATACGCCAGGTCTTCCTGCACTTCGCACAGGTGCATGGTGACTCCGGTCTTGTATTCCCGTCCGAGGCGCCCTATCTCTTCGTACAGCTCCTTGCTGACGGCGCCCAGAGACCGCGCCGCCAGCCAGACGCCCACCCTGCCGCCGGCCGACCCGTTCCATTTTGAGGACATGGCCCTGAATTCTTTGAGGCAGGCGTCGCCGTCTTCGACCATCCCTTCGTGCAAAATGCCGCTCTTCGTACCATACCCGGAACCGTCCATCACCATCTTGGAAAGGACGCCCCTCATGCCGGACTTCTGCAGCGCTTCCGCCACCCCGTCGAACCCGTACCGGGTGTGGAGGCCCGACTCGAGAAAGGTGGTGGTCCCGCTCTTTATCATCTCGAGCATGCACAGCTCCGAGCTTATCCTCCCGTCCTCGGCGCTGTAGTTGCCCTGCAGAGGCCAGACCCTGTGCTGGAGCCACTCCACAAGCGAAAGGTCGTCGGCGCACCCCCTTATCATGGCTTGGGCCAGGTGGATGTGGGTGTCGACCAGCCCCGGAAGGACCAGCTTCCCGCGCGCGTCCATCTTCGTCTCCGGGGCGTACCTCCCCCCGATCGCGTCGGCGGGGCCGACGTCGATTATCCTTCCGTCCTCTATCATGACGGATCCGTTTCGGATCACTCTCCGGCGGCCGTCCATCGTGATGAGGAGGCCGTCCTCCACCAGGATAGAACCCATTGCTGCTCTGCACCCGCCGAGGGTGGTTAAAAGAATGCCGGGCCGCCCGCGTGGCCTCGGACGGCGTATCGCATTGTATCAGTCGAACGGTTCGACGAACTTCTGCGCGTCCACGTCGAATATCCCCTTGTCGGTGATCCTGGCGTGGGGTATGACGGAGAGCGCGAGCAGGCACGGGAGGGGCATGTACGGGTGGTCCAGCACCTTCATCTCCTTGAAGGCGCTCCTCAGCCCCTCCATCTTGGCCGACACGGAGCCCAACCCCTCCTCCGACATCAGCCCCGCCACGGGCAACTCTATCTGCGCCAGCTTCCTGCCCCCCTGCACCGCCACTATTCCCCCGCCGCTCCCTATCACCAGGTTGGCCGCCAGCAGCATGTCGTCCGTGTCCGTCCCTATGACTAGCAGGTTGTGCGCGTCGTGCGCCACGGTGGTGGCCACGGCCCCCTTCCCTATGAGGTTCCTGGCGAAGCCGAACGCCCGGCCCCCGTTGTTGCCGTGCCTCTCGAAGACGGTCACCAGCGCGACCTCCCCGAGCCGGAGGACGCCGTCCTCCACGGTCACGTCCGCCTTCCCGAGCCTGGTGAGCACCATGTCAAGGAACGACGCCCCCGCGTCCGACATCTTGCCCGAATAGGGCTTGAAGTCTATGGCGTTCACCCTCACCGACCCGTTCTTCACCGGGGGATCGACATGGAAGTCGGCCGGGCCCAGCGTTCCCAGTCTGACCGTGTTCATCGTGGAGTCGTTCATCCTGCCCTTGGGTATCTCCACCAGCATCCTCCCGTCCCTGGCCACGGGTACGCCGTCGGCTATGACAAGCCCCACCCGGAAGTCCTTCAGGTTGTCCACGAGCACTATGTCCGCCGTCCTGCCGGGCGAAATCGCGCCCAGGTTGGGCATCCTCATGTGCTGCGCCGGCCTGAGGGTGACGCTCCTGACCACCTCCACGGGGTCCATGCCGGCCTGGATGAAGGACCTGCACAGGTAGTCCAAGTGGCCCAGCTTCGAAAGGTTGTCCGGCATCACGTCGTCCGTGCACAGTATCAGGTTCGCAGGGTGGGGGATGCCTTTCAGGGCGGCGACGAACTTCGGCGTGTCAAGCAGGTACGGTCCCCTGAGCTTGACGTACATCCCCAGCCGGAGCTTTTCGAGCGCGGTGTCGACCGTGAAGTTTTCGTGGTCCGCCTCGGCGCCGGACGCTATGTACGCGTTGAGCTCCGGCCCGTTCAGGAGGGGGGCGTGCCCGTCTATCACCGCTCCGTGCCTCCGGCCCGCCTCCAGTATGCTCATCATCCTGCTGTCCGTCTGCAGCACCGCGGGGTAGTCCATCACCTCCCCCAGCCCGCATATCCCGTCCCAGCCCAGCATCTCCTCCACGTCCTCCGCCGTGACCTTCGACCCGGGCGTCACCGCGGGCGATTCGGGGACGCAGGTGGGGGCGAAGAAGCGGAGTTTCAGAGGGAGCCCTCTGCTGTTCTCTATCATGGCCCTGACCCCCTCCTTCCCCAGGACGTTCGCGATTTCGTGCGGGTCCGCGAAGGCCGACGTCAGGCCGTGCGGCAGGGCTGCCTCGACGAACCTGGCCGGGGTCATCATGCTGCTTTCGACGTGCAGGTGGGTGTCTATCATTCCGGGGATGGCAACGGCCCCCTTCGCGTCGATGGTCGCCTCGGCGGAGTGGATGCCGGACTTCTTGCCCACGTAGACCACCCTGTCCCTGTATACGCCTATGGATGCAGGATAGAGCTCGCCCGTGTGCACGTTCAGCAGCGTGACGTTGTCGACGACGAGGGTCAGGAGCTTCCTGCCCAGACCGGCCGAAATATAGTCTCTTAGGGGGACCGACATTATGCCCCCTTTGGACCGGTTTCTAATAAGATTTCTCCGGGTTCATGCGGCCTCGACGTACTTGCCCGGGTTCATTATGCCCGCGGGGTCGAAGAGCCTCTTGATCTCCTTCATGAGCCTCAGGGCTTCCCCGCCTCCGTGCGCCCTGAGCTGTTCGCCGAGCAGCTGGGTCTTCTGGAGGCCTATTCCATGCTCGCCGCTTACGGACCCGCCCACGCCTATCGCGGAGCGGCAGATGTCGCCGAAGGCCCGGAGCGCCCGGTCCCTGCTCCCCTCGTCCGCCCTGTCGTACAGTATGAGCGGATGCACGTTGCCGTCGCCCGCGTGCCCGTTCACCGCTATGGTGAGCCCGTGCCCCGCGGCCTCCATCTTCTCCTTCTTC
>JAKAPW010000014.1:9955-26324 GCA_021811935.1 archaeon
CGAGCCGGTCTATGGGCACCACCACGTCCTCCACGTGGACGCCGGACGCCAGCCCCTTGACGGCCGGGTACGCCCATGCCCTGGCCTGGTACATCAGCTCGGCCTCCTCCTCGTCCTCGGCCACCCTGCTCCAGACCATCCCGCTGGAGCGGAAGACCTCCTCGGCCGTGCCCGCGTCGCCGTCGTCCAGGTCGACCAGCAGCGTGGCCTCCGCGGCCGGGAGGCCCGTCTTCATCACCCGGTTCACCGCCTCCAAGGTCTCCCTGTCCATGAATTCGAGGAGGCCCGGGACCACCCTGGCCGACTTCAGGCCCATGACCGCCCGCGTGGCCGAGCCCCAGTCGTCGAACTGGACGGCCATCCTGCGCGCTGGGGTCGACTGCAGCGGGACGACCCTCAGGCAGGCTTCCGTCACCACGCCGAGCGTCCCTTCGCTCCCGACGAAGAGGTGCACCAGGTCGTATCCCGCCCTGTTCTTTGCCAGCGGCTCACCCAGCTGCGCCACTTCCCCGTTCGGCAGAACCACCCGCAGCGCCAGCACCCATTCCTTCATGGTGCCGTATTTGACGCACCTGAAGCCGCCCGAACCCTCCGCGACCGCCCCGCCCACGGTGCACACGAAGCTGCTGGCCGGGTCCGGGGGAAAGAAGAACCCCCGCCCTTTCAGCTCCCTGTTGAGCGTGTCAAGCACGACGCCGGCCTGGACCTTCGCATGCCAGTTCACCGTGTCCACTTCGATTATCCTGTCCAGCCTCCTCGTGTCCAGCACGACCGAGTCCGAGACGGACGCCCCGGTGAGGCTGCTTCCCGCCCCCCTGGGGACGACGGGCACTCCATGCCTGGCGGCCGCCCTGACCACCAGGCTCACTTCCTCCTCGGAACCCGGCCGGACCACCAGGCGCGGAGAGCCCTGGTAGTCCGCCATGTCCCTGGCATATTCCTGCATCCTGGCGTCGTCGTCGATGACGTTGTCCTGGCCCAGCGCGTCGGCTACCTCCCTGGAGAACCTCTGCAGCGGCGTCATGCTTCCCTCTGGGGGCAGGACGAAATAAAAGGGCACCGATTCCAGCGCGCCTGAAGGTCACTTCAGGACGCTGTCTATCATGTTCCTGTACTGGGACTCGGGCGCGGCGCCTATCATCTTCTGCTTCACGACGCCATCTGCGAAGACCATCACGGTGGGTATGCTCATCACGTCGTACTTCATCGCGGTCGACTGGTTGTCATCCGTGTTCAGCTTCGCGAAGACGGCCTTCCCCGCATACTCCCGTGAGAGCCTCTCCATCGTGGGGGCGACCATGCGGCACGGACCGCACCAGTCCGCATAGAAGTCCACCACCACGGGGACCCCGGGTCTCAGCACTTCCTTTTCGAAGGAGGAGTCGGACACGTGTATGATGTTCCCGTTTTCCTGCAAGCCTCTTCCCCCAGGCCACCCGGCCAGGTCATATTAGTAACTTTTGGTGATTGTTGGGGGGCCGCCATGCGTATAAGGGGACGTGGGCCTACGGGCAGACCATGCGGGTCGTGATCGTAGGCGGAGGGATAAACGGGATGTTCTCCGCCTATTTCCTGAGGAAGGACGGATACGAAGTCGAGGTCATAGACAGGAGCCACTCGGGCAAGACCTCTGTCTTCAACGCCGGCCTGCTGACCCCGGCCCTCCCCCCCGCGGAGGTGAACATTTCACGCGCCTTCTTCGACAGGGAGGGGCCGCTGCACGTTTCGCCGTCCGTGATGATGCGCAACCCGGCCTGGCTCCTCTCTGCGGCCAGGGGGGGCGGGCATGAAGGCGACATGGCGGAACTGGGAGAAAGGAGCCTGAAACTGTACAGGAAATTCTTCAAGGAGGAGTCGGTAGAGGCGGACGTGGCCGACGGGGTCGTGGCGGTCTACAAGGACGAGGGGAAGGCCAGGGACGCGGCCGCTGCCCACGGCTGCAAGTTCCTTTCCGGGCCGGACCTGCGCGAGATGGGCTACGCCGGCTTCGGAGGAGGCGCCCTGTTCAGGAAGAACATGGCGGTGAACCCGCCGAAGCTGTTCGACGCGCTCAGGAAGAAGCTGTCCGAAACGGGTGTTAGGTTCGTGACGGGGGAAGAGGCCGACCTGGAGGTCGAACGCGGGAGGGTGGGCGCCGTATCGACGCGGAGCGGCAGGCATGCCGGCGACTACTACGTCATAGCGGGAGGCTCCTGGACCACGTCCCTGTGCAGGAAGCTCCGTTACAACCCCCGCATCATCCCGGCAAGGGGGCTGGCGCTCCTCTTCAGGGCAGGGGGGAGCAAGGTGGTGTCCACACCGGCGCTGCTGGAGGACTACGGGGCGGCCGTGTCGCAGCACGACCCCGACACCGTCCGGGCCACAGGTTTCTTCGAGCTGGCGGGCTTCGACGAAGGCATCGACGGCGGGAAGAGGGACTGGCTGAGGAACATACTCGCGCACCACATAGAGGGCTCAGGCAACCTGGAGCTGGCGGAGGAGGGGGTCGGTTTCAGGCCGTGCACCCCCGACCAGCGTCCGGTGGTGGGCGGTGTCCCCGGTCACCCGAACGTGTTCGTGAACTCCGGCCAGTGCAGGCTCGGGATGACGCTCGCTCCTGTCTCCGGCCATACGGTCGCCTCCCTGATCGCCGGAAGGAAGCCCGACGGCGTCGAGTGCATGGACCCGGCCAGGTTCTGAGCGGGCGGCTCAGGCGAATATGCCTTCCATGTCGGGGTAAGCCGCGTCTTCATATGCGGCCTCCTTCGGGAGCAACCCCCTGTCCTTCATCCACCGGCAGGTCCCGTCGAACTCCTCCCTGCCGTACGCCTCCCACCTGTTCCACTTCGGGATGGCCATCCAGTCGCGAATCCCCTTCGCCGCCAGCCTGACGGGCTCGGGCATGGTGGCGAGTATCTCTTCGAAGTGGGCGACGTAGAGGCTCCTGGCGAGCCCTGCCCCTCCGTTTATGACCTCTATCGCCGAGTTGACGGCGCGAAAGAATCTTTCGAGGGCGGCCGGGGGCATCGAGCGCCTTGTCACCGCCAGGGTGGGGTTCTTCCTCCCCGTCTCCATGACCCTTGTCATCCCCATGGCCGTGGCCAGCTCCGTCCAGGGGTGTATCAGGCTGGCGGCGTCCACCTCCCCCTCCATCAGGGAGAGTAGCCTCCTGTGCGGGCTCCCTATCTGGACCAGCCGCATGTCTTCCATGGGGACATGGGGGCTCATGTCCAGGATGGCCGTGTAGTACGAGCCCGTGCCGAGCTCTATGGCCACCTTCCTCTTCGCAAGGTCCCCGGGCTCCTCTATGGAAGAGCCCGGACTGACGAAGGTGGAGAACGACGAGTTGAGCGTGCCCTCTCCAGGGACGGACCTGGCCACAAGACAACTCTCCGGTGCCTCGACGACGCGCGATATGCAGGCCCACTCCCCCGCGTGATAGAGGTCGCTGCGGCCGCTCCTGATCAGGTCTTCGTATACCGCGTTCTTGTTCGCGCCCTGTCCTGCCCGGAACGAGCCGAAGTCGATGTCCAGGTCGGCGTCCCGGAACAAGGACAGGCCGTGCGCCACGACCTCCGGGAAGGACCACTGGTAGGCGAACACGTTGTATGAGAACCTGAAGGCAGGGGCGCTCAACGGGAATGCTGTGCGAGAGCGGGTTTAGTTAAGCCTATCTCGGGACCTGGCGGCGGGGACCCGCTACTGGACTACGATGACCCCGGTCATGTTGTCATCCGTATGAAAGGTGCAGAGGTACGGAAACGTCCCCGTCTGGTTGAAGGTGTAGGTCCACGTCTGATACTGGAGAAGGTTCGGCGACCTGGCCATCCCGTTGTCGAAGACCACGTTGTGGGTCCCGTTGTCGTACTGGCTGAGCGGCCCGTTCAGCCGCAGCCAGGTCACGGTGGAACCGACGGGCACCGTCAGCGAGTTGGGATAGAACTGGGCCCCCAGAGTGACGACCAGGTACCGGACCACGGTGACCTGCAACGTCTCGTTGTATTCGAAGCCGGGGGCGACCGCCCTCAGGCTTATGCTGTAGGTCCCCGGGGAAAGGGCGCCCGAAGAGCTCATCGTGACCGTGGTCTCGTTCCGGCTTCCGGACAGCCCCACCGTGTCCGGGCTGAAGGAGATTGTGAACCCGTCGGTCGTGTTCGCGGCCAGCGCCACGGCGCCCGGCACGTCGCCCAGCGCCGTCACGTCCATGGTGTAGTTCAGGTGCATGTAAGACGTCACCATCGGGGTGCCCGCGGGAAAGCTGGCTATCACATACCCGGTGTAGTTCTGGCTGGGGGGGTTGCCCGTCGGAGGGCTGGGCTTGTTGTACAGGTTGAATCCCAAATAGGAGACGCCCGCTGCCGCCACGACCAGCAGGACTGCAACCATCGCTCCCTGCGCCTTCGTGATCCCCCTGCCATGTCCTTCGGGCATGCCATGCTTTTTCCGACGACCCGTATTTAGGCATGTTTCCGGCCGCGGCTAGGTGGACGAATTGGTCTGTTCGTACATTATCTCTATCGTCTGGCCGGTCTGGTAGGGGTACTGGAGGTTGTCCCAGTAAGGAGAGCCCTGGGCCGTCGCGTAGCAGGGCGAGGAGGGGACGACGGAGTTGGTGGCGTTGCAGTAGTCCAGGGCGTTCAGGTTGAGCGACGACGACTGGTTCGACGGGATGCCGTCGACGAGGACCACCAGGGTGTGGTTGCCGTCGACCGTGTAGCCGAATATGTCGGTGGAATTGAAGACTATCGGGCGGTCCGTTCCGTTGACGGACACGGTTCCATACGTGGCCTTCCAGACCGCGAAGAAGTCCGCGAGGGTGTAGTTCTGCATCGTGGGCGACTCGACGTGAATCACCCCGGAGGCGTCGTGGGTATGGAGCGGCTCCGTGCAGGAGCCGGTCAGCCCGATGTCCGCGGGGATGGTGACGTTGCTGCCTTCTATGTTTATCACGAGGTAGGGGTGGATGTGGATTCGGAGGGGGAGGCTCCCCGCGCAGGGGAAGGGGAACTGGCCGTACGTCCCCTCGTTCCTCGTGCTCACCGCGTAGTCTATCAGCGCGGCGGTACCCGCTATGAAGGCTATCGCGAACAGCAGCGCGGCCACCCTGGCCCTGCTCCGCTTGCGCCTTCCCCAGCTCCTGGCCCCCCTGTGCTTGTCGGCGACATGCTGTTTCAAGGCGGCGCGGGTGGCGAACTCCCTTCCGCATTCCGCGCATCTCGTCTCGTCGCCGTCGGCGCTCATATGACCACGCGTGGCCTAATCCGGCCACTATATAAAAGGAGGGGGCCCTCCGCAGAACGGCATAAAAGGCGGCGCGCCAGTCGCCTGCCCATGAGCGAGATAGCGGCCCGGAGCGGCGACACGGTCTCTGTCCACTACGTCGGGAAGTTCCCGGGGGGAAAGGTCTTCGACACGAGCATGAAGTCGGAGGCGGTCAAGGCGGGGATATTCAGCCCCGCCAGGGACTACAGGCCCCTGCAGGTGAAGCTGGGGGCCCGCCAGGTCATTCAGGGGTTCGAGGAGGCGCTGCTCGGCATGAAGGTCAACGAGACGAAGGAGGTGGTCATCCCGCCGGAGAAGGCCTACGGCAAGACAGGAAGGCATCCGATGGTGGGGAAGACGCTCCAGTTCAGGCTCCTGGTCACGTCCGTCAAGAGGTGACCGGCCGGTCCGCCAGGCTCCTGATGGACGCGGCATAGCCCCTCCAGGCGGGTTTGGGCCTGCCGTCCCTGTCCATCAGGCCGAAGTGGTTCTCCTGCTCGGGGAAGGAGCGCCACGGGGTGTCGGTGTATCTCCATATCCCCACCGCGCTGACGCCTTCCAGGCCGTACGCCTCCGAGCAGGCCGCCTGGACGTATTCCGCCTGCCTCTGTTCCGAGTAGCCCAGGACCCCCGGGCCGCTGGGATAGCCCGTCTCCGATATTACCACCGGCTTTCCCGTCTCCCTCCAGGCCTCCGTCGCCCTCCTGAAGACAGAGGTGTCGATGGGGGCCGACGACTTGTAGTTGGGGTAGAAGTCCAGCCCCAGGATGTCGCAGTAGCCCGCGAACCGGCCGGCGCCGATGTCCTTCGCGTCGCCTTCCAGGTTTATGATCGTGAGCGCCTTCTGGTCCTCTTCGTGCACCGCGTCGTTCAGGGCCTTGAGCAGCTCCTCCCTGAAGCCCGTGGACTCCACCCAGGATGCTCCCGAACGCCAGCCCCCCACCGAGTGCATCTCCCACCAGTTCGGCTCGTTCTCTATCTGCCAGAACCTGACCTGCCCCCTGTACCTGCGCACGAGCAGCCTGGCGTGGATGTAGGCGCGCCTGACGTACTCGACCCTGTCTACGCTGAGCCCCTCGGGAAGCATCCTCTGGTACCCGCAGGCTATGACCGGCACCAGCCCGATCCCCTTCTCGGAGAGCGTCCTGACCAAGCTGTCCATCGGGAACTCCGGATAGGAGTCGTCCAGCAGGCGGGCGAGCCCCTCCCTGGGGCAGGGAGTCGGCTCGAAGAAGTTCCAGCTGAACCAGCACCTCACGAAGTCCACGCGGGCGTCGCTCAGCATGTCCGCGAGCGCCAGCGAGGCCCTGGCCGCCGCGGTGGACGGCTCCCGCTCCTTGTGGAGGCGTATGACGAAATCCTCCACCTGGTCGAGCGCCCTGCCCTCGGGGAGGCCAAGGGAGATGAGGTGCGGGAAGATTATCGACTTCGGCGCCTTGGCGCCGGCGTACCTCCAGGCGTCGTCCAGGTTGATGCCGAATGAGAAGCGCCTGGTCAGGTCCATGTGCGCTCACGACCTCAGGCACGGCAGACGGCGCCCTCCGCCGCGGACGAGACCAGCTTCGCGTACTTGGCGAGGACGCCCCGCGTGTATCTAGGCGGAGGTGCCACCCATTCGCTCCTGCGCCTGGCCAATTCGTCGTCCGAAAGCTCCACGTCCACCCGCCTCCTGTCCACGTCGACGGTTACGGTGTCGCCGTCGCGCAGCAGCGCAATGTTCCCGCCGACGGCCGCTTCCGGGGAGACGTGCCCGAGCATCAGGCCGTGCGTCGCGCCGGAGAACCGGCCGTCCGTGAGCAGCGCCACCGAATCCTTCAGCCCCTGCCCCACTATGGCGGCCGTGACCGCGAGCATCTCCCGCATCCCCGGGCCGCCCTTGGGGCCTTCGTACCTGACGGCCACGACGTCCCCGGAGGATATCTTCTTGGCCAGCACGGCCCTGAGCGCCCCCTCCTCGGAATCGAAGACCTTCGCTGCCCCCGTGTGGCGCCTGCGCGTCGAGCCGGCTATCTTGAGCACCGCCCCCTCCTGTGCCAGATTGCCCTTCATGATCACGAAGCCGCCGGAGGCGCGGACCGGGTCGGTCGGCAGACGGACGACGTCCTGTCCTTCCGCGTATCTGACCTCCGTGAGCCTCTCTGCGATCCTCTCCCCGGTCACCGTCCTGCATTCCCCGTGCAGCAGGCCGGCGTCGAGGAGCAGTTTCATCACTGTCGGGAGCCCCCCTACGCGGTCTATGTCCGCCATGACGTACCTGCCCGCCGGCTTCATGTCGGCCAGCTCCGGCACCCCCGACCCGACGCGTTCTATGTCCTCCAGCGTCAGGTCCACGCCGGCTTCGAACGCCATCGCCAGCAGGTGCAGGACGGCGTTCGTGGAGCCCCCCATCGCCGCGACCACGCAGACGGCGTTTTCGAACGCCTCGCGCGTAAGGATGTCCCTGGGCTTCGTGCCGGAGTCCAGGACGCGCATGACTGCCGCCCCCGTCTCGTAGGCTATCCGCCGCCTGGCCTCCCCGGGCGCCACCGGGGCCGCGCAGTTCTTCACCGTGAGTCCCAGCGCCTCCAGGGCGGACGACATCGTGTTGGCCGTGAACATGCCGCCGCAGGCCCCGTAGGTGGGGCAGGCGGAATGTTCCAGGTCGCTGAGCTCCTGCAGCGTCATCGCGCCCTTCGAAACGGCGCCCACCGCCTCGAAGACGTCCTGTATCGTCACGTCCCTCCCGTTCCACCTGCCGGGCGGGGTGCTTCCTCCGTACAGGTAGATCGAGGGTATGTTGAGCCTGGCCATGGCCATTGCGCACGCCGGCTGCGTCTTGTCGCATCCGCCGATGGCGACAAGGGCGTCGAACTGGTAGCCCATCGCGGCGAGTTCTATCGAATCTGCTATTATCTCGCGGCTCACCAGGGACGCCTTCATCCCTTCGTGTCCCATCGCTATGGCGTCGTTGACCGCCACGGTGTTGAATTCGAGCGGCGTCCCGCCCGCGTCACGTATCCCCTCCTTCACCTTGACCGCCAGGTCCCTGAGGTGGAAGTTGCACGGCTGCGCCTCGACCCACGTGTTGGCCACGCCAACCAGCGGCTTCCCCAGGTCGTCGTCGCCAAGGCCGATGGCATGCAGCATGGCCCTCTGCGGCGCGCGTTCCACCCCGGCGGTCAGCCTCGGACCAGATTTCATGGCGTCACACCGGCCCGAAGGGTCATAAAACCTTTGCAGGGCGGACCTTGAGGAAGGCGGGCATCGCGGCTTCGTATTTGCCTATCGCCTCCCCGTGCTTGGACAGCGTCAGCGATATGTCGTCGAGGCCCTTCGTGAGTCTCTCCCTGACGTGTTCCTCCATGTCGAAGGGGACGGACCTTCCTCCGTATACCACGACCCCCCTGGGCAGGTCGACCGTCATGTCGAGGGCCCCTGCCAACGCCTCCCTCCTGACCTCCGACAGCGTGCCGTCCGGCAGTCTCACGCAGACCAGCCCGTTCTTGTACGCGTTGGCATAGAAGATGTCGCCAAAGGAGGACGCCATGACGCACTTCACCCCATAGTCGAGCAGCGCCCAGACAGCGTTCTCCCGGGAGGAGCCTATGCCGAAGTTCCTTCCGCCGACCAATATGGGAGAGCCTTCGAACTCGGGCCTTCCGAGCACGAAGTTTTCGGGCGCTTCGGTGTCGCCCTGCCTCCACCGATAGAAGAGATACCTGCCGAGACCCTTCTTCTGGGTGATCTTCAGGAATTCGGCGGGTATTATCTGGTCGGTGTCCACGTCGTCCGCGAAGAGCGGCAGCGCCCTGCCGGCCACCTTGGCTATGGGCTCGGGCATCCCGCTCACTCACCCACGTCCGCCAGGTCCAGCTCCCTGGCGTCGACGAACCTGCCGTGGAGCGCCGCCGCGGCCGCCATGACGGGGCTGACCAGGTGGGTGCGCCCGCCGGGGCCCTGCCTGTTTTCGAAGTTCCTGTTGGAGGTGCTGGCACATCTCTTCCCCGAAGGCACCCTGTCCTCGTTCATAGCTATACACATGCTGCATCCCGAGTTCCTCCAGTCGAAGCCGGCATCCCGGAAGATCTTGTCTAGCCCTGCCTCCTCCGCCCGCCTCCTCACCGACTGGGAGCCGGGCACGACCATGGCCTTCACGGAGGGGTGTACCTTCATGTGCGAGCCGGCCACCACCCTCGCGGCCTGCACCAGGTCGGAGAACCTGGCGTTGGTGCACGAGCCTATGAACACCACGTCGACCTCTATGTCCTTGACCCTGGTGTGCGGGGCCAGGCCTATGTATCTTAGCGACCGTCCGACCGCCGCCCTGGCGCCTCCGTCTTCGAAGTCTTCCGGTCCCGGTATCGCCTCGGTCACGCCCACGGTCATGCCCGGGTTCGTCCCCCACGTCACCTGGGGCTCCAGCCTGCCGGCGTCGAACTCCACCGACCTGTCGTAGGCGGCGGACGGGTCGGAGGGGAGCGTATCCCAGTACTCCATGGCCTCCTCCCAGTCGCGCCCCTGCGGCGCGAAGGGCTTGCCGCGGACATAGTCGTACACCTTTTCGTCGGGGGACATTATGGCGCTCCGGGCGCCCGCCTCCACGGCCATGTTGGCCAGGGTCATCCTCTCCTCCACCGACATGCGCTCCACGGTCTCTCCCTTGTACTCCATGACGTGCCCGAAGGCACCCCCGGTCCCGATGTTCCTTATCACCCACAGCGCCAGGTCCTTGGAGCAGACGCCGCGGGGCAGCGCCCCTCTGGTCCTGACGGCCATCTGCTTCGGCTTGGCCATCCATATGGACTGGGTGGCGAGGACGTGCTCCACCTCCGTCGTCCCTATCCCGAAGGCCACCGCGCCCAGCGCTCCGTGCGTGGTGGTGTGGCTGTCTCCGCAGACGAGCGTTGTCCCCGGTATGGTGAACCCGAGCTCCGGCCCGATGACATGGACGATCCCCTGGAGCGGGTTGAATATGTCGAGGAGCGCGATCTGGGACCCGACGGCGTTGGCCTTCAGCGTCCCCATCTGGCGGACGGAGAGGTCGTCCGGGTTCGGGTCGCTCCTGTCCCCCGTGGGGACGTTGTGGTCCATCACGGCGAAGGTCAGGTCCGGCCTCCTCACCTTCCTGCCGGCGGCCTTCAGCCCCTCGAACGCCACAGGCGAAGTCACCTCGTGCACCAGGTGCCTGTCGACGTAGATGAGGGACTGCCCGTCCGGGCTATCCGAGAGCAGGTGGCGGTCCCATACCTTGTCGAATATCGTGGCGCCCACGGTCGCACTCCTCCTAGGCGGATTTCAGCTGCGCCGCCTCGGCCTGCCTCTTGACGAGCAGCGCGTTGACCCCCGTTATTATCGCCTCCACGCTGGCGACCACTATGTCCCTCTTCATGCCCCGCCCCGACGCGGTGGTGCCGGAGCTGTCCTCCACCTTCACCGAAACGTCCGCCACGGCGTCCGACCCGCCGGTCAGCGCCTCGAGGCGGTATTCCTTGAGCCATATCTGTTTGGTCTCGCCCAGGATCCTCTGGATGGCGTTCAGCGCCGAATCCACGGGCCCCGCCCCCGCCTCCGACGCGTCCGTGATCCGGCCGTCCACGACCAGCCGGACGAAGGCGGAGGGGGTCCTCTTCAGACCGGTGACCACCTCCAGGTCCTCCAGCCTGACCATGTTCGACTCGTCTGCCTTGCCCCCCATCACCGTCGAGGCGATGCGGTACAGGTCGCCGTCCGTGACCGTCACGCCCTGGTCGCCCATCTCCTTCACCCTGTCGACTATCAGCCTCAGGTGCTCTTCCTTCGGGTTCAGCCCCATCCCCCTGAGCTGGGCCGTTATCCCGTGCCTGCCGGCGTGCTTCCCCGCCTGCATCCATCTGATGCGCCCGACGGTCGAAGGCTCGAACGGCTCGTATGTGGCCGGGTTCTGCAGTATGCCGTGGGTGTGGATGCCAGACTCGTGGCCGAAGGCGTTCTCGCCCACTATGGCCTTGTTCGGCTGGATCACGACGCCGGTTATGCGGGAGACGAGCCTGGAGGTCTCGTAGAGCATCTGGAGGTTCACGTTCGTCCTCATGCCGTAGAGCTTGTGGCAGGTCACGATGAACTCTTCCAGGGAGGTGTTGCCCGCCCTTTCGCCTATCCCGTTCACCGTGACGTGCGCCTGGTCGGCGCCCGCCAGCACCCCCGCCACGCTGTTCGCCACCGCCAGGCCGTAGTCGTTGTGGCAATGGACGCTCACCGTTATGTCGCCGGCCGACTTGGCCAGCCTCACCATCATGGCCATCTTCTCCGGCGTGGCCGTGCCGACTGTGTCGGGTATGTCCAGCCTGGCGGCGCCCGCTTCGCAGACGGCCTCCACCACCTGGCGGAAGAATTCGGGGTCGGTCCGGGTGGCGTCCTCCGGCGAAAACTCGACTGTCAGCCCAGCGTCCCTGGCATAGCGGATGGCTTCCTTCGTCTTCCTGACCATCTCCTGCCGCGTGATGTGCAGCTTGTTCTGCAGGTGGATGTCGGAGGAAGCAAGGAAGACGTGTATGCTCTTCGTGTTGCAGGCTATGACCCTGTCCATGTCCTCCTTCTCCGCCCTCGCCAGGGCGCAGACCTCCGCCCGCAGCCCCGCCCCCGCTATCATCCTGACCGCCTCCTGCTCCCCCTTCGAGGTGATCGGGAAGCCGGCCTCCATCACGTCGACGCCGAGGGCGTCTATGGCTTCGGCTATCTGGAGCTTCTCCTTCGGGTTGAGAGCCACGCCGGGGGTCTGCTCGCCGTCCCTGAGGGTGGTGTCGAGCACCCTGACCGTCCTGGAGCTCATCAGGAAGACCTCTTGGGGAGAGCGATCACCCCCGTCCTGGCAAGGCTGAGCACTTCGGAGCGGCCTATCTTCTCGAGCACCTCGTCCACCTTGCCGAAGTCGCAGGCGGCCTCCAGTATCACTGTCTTCCCCGCCGAACCGACCACCCTGCACTCCGGGATCCCCCTGAGCCTGTCCAGGATGGCGTCCGATGCCTTCACCTCTATCAGCGCGAGCTCCCTCGCTATCACGTCGGACGGCGAGTATACGCTTACGTCGAGCACGTCTATGAGTTTGGACGTCTGCTTCACCAGGAGCTCCATGTTGGCCCTGTCGGTGGCGTTCAGTGTAAAGATCACCCTGGATATGTCCTGCCTGGACGTGGTGCCTATGGCGACGCCTTCTATGTTGAAGTGCAGGAGCCTGGCCAGGTTGGTCATCTTGAACAGGGTGCCGGGCTTGTTCTCCACCTGGGCGGAGAGTATCTTCAGGCTGTTCAAAAGACGGCCAGCTCCTTCGGCGGCCCGACGACCGTCTCCTTCAGCGCCCTGCCGGGGGGCATGAAGGGGTAGACGTCTTCTTCCGACGAAATTGGGACCTCTATCACCATGGGGACGTCGGTCATCACGCCTTCCTTCATCGCGGAGGAGAACTCGTCGAGCGAGCCCACCTTCCTGCCATACGCGCCGTGGGCCTCCGCCACCTTCACCAGGTCGGTGGAACGCCCGAGCTTGATGCCTATGAAGTGCCTGTCGTACATCAGCCTCTGCCACTGCTCCACCATCCCCAGGCTGTTGTCGTTCAGCACGACGGAGACCACCGGAATCCTCTCCTCGACCGCCGTGGCGAGCGCGTTCTCGGTCATGATGAAGCTGCCGTCGCCGTCGAGGTCGACCACGGGGACGTCCGGCCTTGCCACCTTGGCCCCTATGGCCGCGGGGAGGCCGAAGCCCATCGTGCCCAGCCCCGTGGAGGTCACCCACGTCCTCGGCCTCAGCACCTGGTAGTGTATTTCGCACCACATCTGGTGCCTGCCCACCCCCGTGGTGAGTATCGCTTCGGGGGGCAGGGCCTCTCTCAGCTTCCTGATTATCTTCGGCCCGGTCAGCTCCGACCCGTTGTCGGCGTAGGCCGGTATGCCCTTCATCTGCTCCCTGACTTCGTTGACCCTCTTCAGCCAGGGGTTGTCCGCGCCCTTCTTCGCGCAGCGCCTGACCAGCGCGGCGTGCAGGCGCGTCATGACGTCCTTCGCGTCGCCCTGTATGTGGAAGAACACTTCCTTGTTCTTGTTGAACTCCGTCGCGTCCGCGTCCACATGGATTATCTTCGCGTCCTTGCCGAACTCCGAGGCGGTCCCCGTCGTCCGGTCGGAGAACCTGACCCCCACGGCGAGCAGTGCGTCGCATTCGGAAACGAGCCTGTTCGCCTCGGCCCTTCCGTGCATCCCTATGGGGCCGAGCGAGAGCGGGTGGTCCTCGGGGAAGGCCCCCTTGCCCTGCAGCGTCGTTATGACGGGGGAGACGAGCAGCTCCGCGACGGCCTGGAACGGCTCCGCGGCGTCGGAGATCCTGACGCCCCCGCCTCCCATGAGGATGGGTCTCTTGGCGTTGATCAGTATGTCGGCGGCCTTCTCTATCGCGGCCTGCTCGACGGGAGGATAGGGGACGTAGCCCCTGACATCGACCGCCTCGGGGAACTCGACGTCCGCCACCTCCTGCTGTATGTCCTTCGGGACGTCCACCAGGACCGGTCCCGGCCTTCCGGTGTTGGCTATGTAGAAGGCCTTCCTTATGGAGACCGGCACCTCCTGCACGGAGAGCGGCTGGAACGTGTATTTCGTCACGGGCGTCATGACGCCCACTATGTCTGTCTCCTGGAAGGAGTTGCGGCCCATCATGGGGACGGGCACCTGCCCGGTTATGGCGACAACGGCGGAGGAGTCGGCGAAGGCCGTGGCCACTCCCGTGACCAGGTTGGTGGCTCCGGGTCCGGAGGTGGCCATGCAGACGCCCGCCCGCCTGGACACCCTCGCGTAACCGTCCGCCATGTGGGCCGCCGACTGCTCGTGCCTTACCAGTATGTGCCGGATCCCCGAATCCCACATCGCATCGTAGATCGGCAGGTTGGCGCCCCCGGGCATCCCGAAGACGCTGTCAACCTTCTCCTGTCGGAGGGCCTCGACGACGGCCCGCGAACCAGATATATCAACCAATATACATTTTCACCTCGATTCCACCCTCGCTAATTTTTCACAGAGAGGGCAGATTCACTGCAACAACTGGATCACGAGCAACACTGGCACTGACAGGACGCGTACGTTCATGGTGCCGCTCGGATTCATCCTCTCGACGTTTTCGAGAGATGTATATAAGGATTCCGCCCGCCCTGCCGTGAACGGTTTTATACGGGAAGCGGGCGCACCGCTCACCGTCATGAAAGCGGCTGGCCGTATCCTCCATGAGGACGCAGGGAAGGCGTGGTTCTGATGGCCTCCTATGCCATATCCGTCATGGAAGGGGACGGAGTAGGAAAGGAGGTCACGAGGTCGGCGCTGGAGATACTTGGCTCCGTGTCATCCGCCTCCGGCGTCTCCCTGGACTTCACGCCCGCCCCGGCCGGAGACGCCGTCCTCGCAGGGACGGGGGAGGCGCTGCCGCAGCAGTCTCTTTCCGTCATCAGGGGGTCCGACGCCTGCCTCAAGGGGCCGGTGGGCGAGACCGCGGCGGCCGTGATAGTCAAGCTCAGGCAGGTCCTCGACCTGTACGCCAACATAAGGCCCGCGAAGAGCATGCCCGGCGTCCCCTGCCTGAGGCCTGACATAGACTTCGTCATAGTCAGGGAGAACACGGAGGACCTGTACCGCGGGCTGGAGTTCGAGGTGGCGGACGGCGTCGTGGCTATGCGCGTCACCACCACGAAGGCCTGCGCCAGGATAGCCGACCGCGCCTTCCGCCTCGCCATGGGCAGGAAGGCGAAGAAGGTGGTCGCGGTCCACAAGGCCAACGTCATGAGGAAGAGCTGCGGGCTCTTCTCCAGCGCCTGCAGGGAGGCGGCGGCGCGGTATCCGGCGGTCTCCTTCAGTGAAATGTACGTGGACGCCGCGGCCATGAACCTCATACGCTCGCCCGAAAGCTTCGACGTCATAGTCACCACCAACATGTTCGGCGACATACTCTCCGACGAAGCCGCCCAGCTCGTAGGTGGCCTGGGGATAGCCCCTTCGGCCAACCTGGGGGACAAGTTCGCCATCTTCGAGCCGGTGCACGGCTCCGCCCCGGACATAGCGGGCAAGGGGATAGCCAACCCTGTCGGCATATCCCTGTCTGCATGCATGATGCTGGAATGGCTGGGTGAATCGCGCGAGGACCGGAAATGCGGCGACGCGGCCTCCGCCCTGAGGGCGGCCATAGAACGGGCCGTGCAGAAGGGGGCCAAGACGCCCGACCTGGGGGGGAGCCTGACCACAGAGAAGATGACGCGGGAGATAGTCGCCGAGCTGCGGAGATGACCCCCTTCAGACGATCGCGCTGAACCTGCCGCCGTGGCGGCGCACCCTCACACCGACGCCAAAGCAACGGGTCATGTTTCTGCCGTTCAGCGTCTTCGCTATATCGCCCGAGGCGACCACGGAGCCGTCCCGTATCAGCATCGCGTGGGTGAACCCTGCCGGGATCTCCTCTATCCTGTGCGTGACGTAGAGCATGGAGGTCCGCGCGGCCGCGCGGGTCAGGCCGTCGAGGAACTCCTCCCTGGAGCGGAGGTCCAGGCCGTTGCACGGCTCGTCCAGCATCAGCAGGACGGGGTTGGAGGCCAGCGCCCTTGCTATGACCACCTTCTGCTGCTCCCCCTGGGAAAGCTCACCGAACGTCCTGCCCGCATGCGGGGCACAGCCGACCAGGTCGAGCAGGGATGCCGCCAGCTTCGTGTCGCGCTCCGTTGGCGTCTTCCACAGCCTTATGGAGGAGTATATGCCACTGGTCACCACGTCCAGCACCCTCTGTTCCCGTGGCACCCTGTCCGTCACGTAGGAGCTGACCATGCCGATGGTCCTCCGAAGCTCCCGCAGGTCCGACCTGCCGAAGGCCCTCCCGAGCACCTCTATCTTCCCCTTCTTCGGCCAGTGGTAGCCTCCGACCATCTTCAGCAGGGTGGTCTTGCCCGAGCCGTTGGGGCCGACTACCGCCCAGTTCTCCCCCTTCCCGACCCTCCAGCTGATGTCCCGCAGGACCTCCTTTCCGCCGACGAAGGCCGTCACGCCGTCGAAGGCTATCACGCTGTCTCCCACGACCTTCACCCGCGCGGCCGGCCCGGGGACCCTTCCCCGTCAGGACACATCGTCGGTCGGCCACATGAGCTTGAGAT
>JAKAPW010000077.1 GCA_021811935.1 archaeon
GGGGGGGGGGGGGGGGGGGGGGGGCGGGTGCCGCCCTCGGGACCTTCGTCGGCGACACCCTCTTCCTCACGCCGCTGCACCTGACCAACCCGTTCCTTTCGCTGGTGGCAGGGGTGCCCTCCAACTTCGTCGGGTTCCTGCTCTTCGGTCGACTGCTCGGCGGAAGGGGCTCGTGGAGCAGGTTCACCGTGGCCAGCGCCCTTTCCCTCTGCGTGGGCAACCTGGTGGCCGCCGTCGGCGTGGTCGCGGTGCTCTTTTCGTATCTGCCCCCGAACGCCCAGCTTGTCACGGTGATCGGGCTGACGTTCTTCTGGTTCGCCACCATGGTACCCTTCATGTTCACGCTCCTCCCGCTGATGATGAGGGCCGTGGCGTCGTCCCCTACCGCGAAGCGGTGGGCGGGGCCGTCGTGGGGAGGCGAGAGCAGGACCAGGGTGTTCGCGGCGGGGGCGATTTCGTCCGTACCCCTGTTCGGGCTGTTCGCGCTGAGCCTCGGTCCCTGGTTCGCCTCGCTCCTCGGTCCGCTCAACCCGGTCTCCGCCACCGTGAGCTACCTGGTCCTGGCCTCGGCGATCACCATGCTCTGCGCCCCCGTCGCACCCTATCTGGCCGGACCGAAGAGAGGTTAGGGTTGGCCAGGGTCTTCGCGCCGACCGCCGTGTCCTGTTTCTTCACGGTCGAAGGGCTGGACGAAAACGGCCGGGCCGTCAGGCCGCTGCAGCTCGTGGGCGCGAAGGGCGGGGGCTTCAAGCTCGCGCTCGGGACGGTGAGCGAAGTCAGGCTGGCCAGGAGGGACTCCGTATATTTCAACGGCAGGAGGCGGGAGGGGTCGACCACGCACACGCTCGCCGGCCTCGTCAGGGAGAGGCTCGGGGTCGGGGACGGGTTCGAGGTGAGGCACAGGGTGCCCGTCCCGGTGGGGTGCGGCTTCGGCACGAGCGCGTCGGCTTCGTTGGGGGCGGCGGTCGGGATGCTCCTGGCCCTGGGGAGGAGGTCGACGCTCAAGCTCCCGGCCCAGCTCGCCCACGAAGCGGAGATACTGGCCCGCACGGGCCTGGGGACCGTCGGGTCGCTCTATGCCTCCTCGGGGTCGGGCGGGCTCATAACCAGGGCGGGGGGGCCCGGCGTCTGCGAGCTCCAGCCGTTCCTGGAGCGGCATTCAAGGTTCGAAGTCGTGGCCGTGACGCTGGGGCCCAGGCCCAAGGGGCCCATCCTGACGTCGAAGGAATACATCAGGGCGGTGAACAGGGAGGGCAACCTGACGCTCCAGCGGGTGATGGAGTCCCCGTCGTCAGAGGCGATGGTCAGGGAGAGCAGGAGGTTCGCCCAGAGGACGGGGCTGCTGACGGGCAGGGTGGCCGAGATATGCGCCGAGATGGAGAAGCGAGGCGCGCTGGCAGCCACGCAGAACATGATAGGGGACGCGGCCCACGGGATAGTGGAGTCGGGCGAGGGGGAGGAGGTGGCCGCCAGGATGAGGAAGGCCCACCCCTCCGCGTCCGTGGTCGTGACCCCGCTCTGCGAAGGCGGCGTAAGGATAGAGGAAGGGTGAGCGCAGCTCAGAGAGGCTTGGAGACGTACGGCCCGTCGTCGCGGTAGCCCCTCTTCCTGTAGTACTCACGTGTCCCGGAGGCAGCTATCACGACCTGCTTCTTCATCCCGAACTCTTCCGAGGAGACCCTCTCCGCCTCCAGGAGGAGGCCGCTTCCGAACCCCCTGTGCTGCGCCCGCCCGGGGCCGCCCGGGGCCGCCCCCACGGGGACGACCGGCCCGAAGACGTGGAGCTCCCTGACCAGAGACGCGCGCCGCCCCCTTATCTCCTCCCTGTGCTCCTTCCCGGAGGGCATCCGGAGGCGCAGGAACCCGAAGAGCGCGTCGCCGTCCTCGAACGAGAGGAAGACCTCCGTTCCCCCGGACGCCCTGTATTCGACCCTCTTCAGCCCGGCCCGTTCGGGGCGGAGGGGCCCCGGCGCGTGCCCCGCCTCCCTGCACCTTATGCACCGGCACCGCAGCCCGGCCCGTTCCATGCGCCGCCGGACGAGCTGGCGGAGGTTCCCTCCCCCCTTCCCTTCCGCTATCTCGTGGTCCGGTATCTCCCTCTGGATCCTGGTTATCCTGAGCCATGGAGGGGCTGCCGCCTTGAACCTGCAGAGGAGCTCCGTCAGCGCGTCGGCGTCATAGGGCCTGTACAGCCCGCGGAGGCGCTGCCTGTGCAGCGCGGTGCCTTCGACGACGAGCGTGGGATACACCTTGAGCATGTCCGGCGAATAGCGTTCGTCCCCTACGAGGGTCATCAGGTCCTCCAGGTCCCCTTCGGGGGTCGAGCCGGGGAGGCGAGGCATCATGTGCGCCACCGTCTTGAAGCAGGAGTCCCTGGCCACCTGGAAGGCGCGGGCCGTGTCCTGCAGGGTGTGCCCCCTGTTGACCAGCTTCAGGACATCCTCCCTGAGCGACTGGACGCCTATCTCCACGCGCGTGCAGCCGTATGAGAGGAGCAGGTCGACGTGCTCCTCCCTGCACCAGTCGGGCTTCGTCTCGACCGTGAGCCCGACGCACCTGCGGGCGGCGCGTTCGTTCTCCCTTATCGCGGCCTCGAGGGAGGAGGCCCGACGCCCGTTGAGCTCCTCGTAGCACTTGGTGAGGAAGTCCCGCTGGTAGTCCGGCGGCATGGCCAGGACGGTCCCGCCGAGGACTATCAGCTCGACCTTGCTCGTGTCGTGCCCGTTGCGGCGGAGGGCGGCCAGCGCCTCCCTTGTCTGCCTGGCTGGGTCGTAGCCGGCCGCCATCCCGAAGCGCGCGGCCGGCGAATCCCTGGTGTAGCTCTGCGGGGTGCCCTGCCTGACCCCGCCGGGGCAGTAGGTGCACGTGCCGTGCGGGCAGTCGAACGGCCTCGTGATCACGGTCACCACGGCCACCCCCGACCTGGTCCTGACGTCCTTGCGCCTGAGCAGCGGCTCGAGCCCGGCACGCGCGGGGGGCTCCGCCGCCTCCAGGAGCTCCGAATTCTTCGGGACCCTTTCGAGGCCGTACCTGCCGGAGACCTCGGCCTTCAACTTCCAGAGGTCGGCCGGACGCAGGGCGGGACCCGCCTCCGCAAGCTGCCTGACCATCTCCCGGATGGCCCCCCTCTCCGCTTCCGCTGACTGCAACCGGGGCCGCCATCGGACGCGGGCCCCCTTAAACGTTCACCTCGCAGAGGATGTTCGATTAATTCGAACTCAAGCTATATATCGGCACCCGGCATTGGCGAGAGGGGAGCTGCATTCGTTTGGAAAGCGTGGCTACGCCCAGGGCGTCCGTCCCCAAGGTGGTGGTGGCCGCGACGCTCGGTTCGGTGATGGAATACTTCGACTTCTTCGCGTCCATCACGGCGGCCGCCCTGGTGTGGCCGTCCGTCTTCTTCCCGGCGGGGAACCCCGTCACCGCCCTCGCGCTTTCCCTGTCGACCTACGGCCTCGCCTTCCTGGTGAGGCCGGTGGGCGCCATAATATTCGGCCACCTGGGCGACACGCGCGGAAGGAAGTCCACGCTGGTGTGGACTCTTTCGACGATGGCCATGGGGACGCTCGGCATCGGGCTGCTCCCAGGCTTCGCCACCGTGGGCGCAGCCGCCCCGGTGCTCCTGGTGCTCTTCAGGCTGCTCCAGGGCATAGGGCTGGGGGGCGAGTGGGGGAGCGCTTCGACCTGGCTCGCGGAGTTCGCCGCCGCGTCCAGGTGGCGGACGTTCTGGACGAGCTGGATCCAGGGGTCCGCGGGCTACGGGATGCTCCTCGCGTCGTTCACGTTCACCGTGGTGGCCAGCTTCACCTCCCACCAGTACCTGCTCGACTTCGGGTGGCGCGTCGTCTATTTCATAGGCGTCCTGATACTGGGGGTCGGGGCCGTGATCAGGTACAGGCTGCAGGAAAGCCCGATGTTCACGAGGCTCCAGGAGGAGAAGCGGACGGAGAGGTCGCCGGTGACCACGGTGTTCAGGGAGAACTGGAGGAAGATAATCCTGCTCGCCTTCGCGGCCACCTTCGTCATCACCCTGGGCGAAATAGAGGATGTGCCCTTCTCCCTCATATACACGGTGAAGCTCGGGTTCCCGTTCGCGTTCGCGACGGGCGTCAGCACGCTCGCCTCGCTCTTCAGCTTACCCATACCGATACTGGCCGCGATCGTGGCCAGCAGGTACGTCAGGAAGAAGAAGTGGATGCTGGCGCTGGGCCTGGCGATAACCATGGCGGTGGCCTTTCCGTTCTTCATGCTGATATCCACGAAGCAGCCCGCCCTGATAGTGCTGGCCCACCTGCTGTGGCAGGCGGGGATGGGGGTAGGAGGATGCGTGGTGCCCGCCCTCATCACCGAGCAGTTCGCCACGAGGTACAGGAATTCGGGGGCCGGCCTCTCCTACCAGATAGGGGCCGGCATCATACCCGGCATGTTCGCCACCTTCGTGGTGCCGTCGATCATCGCGTTCGCCCACGGCCCGCTCGGAGCCTGGCCGTACATAGCCGCGACGACCATCGCCATGGGGGCGGTCTGCCTGGCGGCGGTCCTATCGATAAAGGAGCCCGACAGCGTAGAACTGGCGGCCTAGAAGCTCTCTCCACGGAGCATCCGGAAGAGCATCGCCTTGAACCCCCGCTCCGACGCCCTGTAGACGACCTCGACGTTGGGGGCCTTCTTCAGGACGCCGTAGTGGTCGACGTAGGTGGCGCCGCGGCTCAGCTCGCTCTCGTTGTCCACGTCGACGTACCTGTCGTGGCTGTCCTCCACTATGCCGCGGTCCAGGACCATCGCCATCGTTATGCTGTCCGGGCAGCTGACCGCGTCGACGCCCATGGTCTCCCTCACGAACCTCCTGGCCACGCGGTTGACCGCCGTGAAGAAGCGCGACTCCTCCGTCCCGAAGCCCGATATCTCGTCGAGCTCGCCCGGGCCGAGCATGCCGTGCCTGACGCATATCTCCCAGCCGACCATGGTGGTCGGGATGCCCGAGTGGAGCACGACCTTCGCCGCGTCGGGGTCCACCCAGATGTTGTACTCCGCCGCGGGCGTCACGTTGCCGAGCGCCTGGTTGGTCCCCCCCATGAAGTAGAGGTGCTTCACCTTCTTGGCTATGCCCGGGTCCGTCCGGAGCGCCAGGGCGAGGTTCGTCATGGGCGCCTGCTCGACCACGGTGATCTCCCCCGGGCTGTCGTTCAGCAGGTCGACCATGGCGTTCACCGCGTTCTTCCTTTCGGGCCGGCGGGTGGCCTTCGGGAAGAAGGAGTCGCCCATGCCGTCGCGGCCGTGCACGTCCTCCACGGTCCTCCAGTCCCGCAAGAGCGGCCGCCTGGCGCCAGGATAGACTGGGACGTCCCGCCCCGCCACCTGCACCGTGTACAGCGCGTTCTCCACCTGCTGGTCGAAGGCGACGTTGCCGCAGTTTATCGTTATCGCCTCCACCTTCGCGCCGCCCGACTTCATGGCGAGCATGAGGGCGGTGGTGTCGTCCCCGGCCGTGTCGGTGTCTATGATGAGCCTGAGCACGGGCCGCTCTTCGAAATGCGCGATTTAAGCGTTGCAGGAAGGGCACGTAGGGCGGCGTTCCCCCCGGCCCGTGGCGGCCGCCCGGACGCCGTGTTCTTGCCGGCGAAACTCATACTTTAGTCGCCTCTGTCGTTTCAGGTTTCTTCGGCTTCGGTCTTTTGGCGGTCACCAGCCCGACGACAAGGCTCGCCTAGAGCCCCGCGAAAAGCGGATGCGCCAGTGTGCTTTCATGCAAGACAAAGCGTCTCGATAATGTTTTATCCTCAAATGATTTCCTCCCCAGTTAACACGCTCGGGTCTACCAGGGCCTCCCTGTCCTCCATCTTCTTGTAGAACATCTTGATCGGGGTCT
>JAKAPW010000078.1 GCA_021811935.1 archaeon
TCTCATGAACTCGGCCGCAGGGCGGTCTCGTCCGGCGCGGCCGCCGCCTTTGCCGCCTTCACCATCAGCACGCCGTCCAGCATCCTCTTTTCGCCCTCCACGGTGGCGAAGACCTGTCCCAGCTGCTCCAGGAAGACCTTGTTCGGCGGAAGGTGCCTGTATGTCAGGTAGATGTCGGCGAAGTACCTCCAGCGGGACCCGAGCCTCATGCGGAGCAGCACCGGGGCGATCGCCCTCCAGTACGTGGTGACCATGGCCCTCTTGACTCGCGAATCGGGCTTGGCCAGGTCTATCAGCAGGAAGACCCCTCCCGGCTTCAGCGCGAATGCGATGTCCTGATAGGCCTTCGTCCTGTCCCTGGCGTCCCTTATCGTGAAGCCGGCCGTGCACGCGGCGAACCCCCCTTCCCTGAACGGAAGCCATTCGAACACGCCGCAGACGAACGAGAAGGACGTCTCCCCCCTCTCCTCCGCCGCCCTCTTGAGCATCCTGGGGAGCGGGTCCAACAGCACGCCCTCCGCCTCCGGCCTCACCTCCCTCGCTATCGCCGACATGTTCCCGGGCCCGGACCCCACGTCCAGGAAGACGCCCGCTTCCGGCATCCCCTTCTGGAGAAGCTCCCTCCTGAGGCCCACGTCGGTGCCGAACGACATGACGCTGTTGCCCTCTTCGTAGTATGGGACGATCTCGTCCAGGTCCTGCATCAGCTTCTCCCAGTCTTCGCCCAGGCCGACGTCCGTCATGCCATGTCGCCCCTGTCGAACCCCTTCATGACGTGCCTCAGCTCGGCGCCCACGTCCGTGGCGGTTATCCTGTTCCCGTACTCTTCCCACGCGCGCGTCCCGGCCAGGCCGTTGGCGTACGAGCCCACCGCCGCCGCGCGGACCGGGTCCATTCCGAGCGAAAGGAGGCCACCCACCAGCCCCGCCAGCACGTCCCCCGTCCCCCCGACGGTCATGGCCGCCCTGCCCGTGGCCGTGGTGAAGCAGGCGGTCCCGTCCGAGATGACGTCCCCCCTCCCCTTCTGCAGTATCGTGACGCCGAGCTCCTTGGCCGCCTTCCTCACCGGCTCCACCCTGGCGCCCAGCTCCCTCGGCAGCTCGACCCCCGTCAGGCGCTTGAACTCGCCAGCGTGGGGCGTGACGACGGCCCTCCCGCCGGACGCGGGGGCCACTATCTCCTTCTCCAGCGCCCCGGCGTCGAGCACGACGGCCACCCCCCTGGAGCGCAGCTCCCTCACGAGGAGGGCCAGCCCCTCGGAGGCGGGCCCGGCGGTCCCCGGCCCGACCACCGCGCAGTCTATCTCCGGCAGCCATTTCAGCAGCCTGCGCATCGAGCCGGCCGTCGTCTTGGCGTCAGGGAGGGGGTACACTATGATGTCGGCGGACATGCTCCTGACCGGCACGGATATGGTCTTCGGGACGGCGAGGTAGACGAGGTCCACCCCCGCCGCCATCGCCCCCCGCGAGCTGTTCACCGGTGCGCCGTGGTAGAGCCAGCTCCCTCCGACGACGAGCACCCTCCCGTTCTCGCCCTTCCTTGAGGAGGACCTCCGCCTGGGGAACCATTCCCCGAACACCTCCGGCTCCAGCGCGACGGCCTTGGGCAAAGTCGGCGCACCTTTCGCGGCCGGTCGTATAAATCATCTGCCCGGTCGCCGACGATTCCGTCACGGCGCATCCATGTTGAACCTCGCCCTCAACTCCAGAAGCTTCGTTCCGGGCCTGCAGGACCAGTTTGCGCCTGGGATAGCCACTCCTCTTTGACGACCTGCCATGCGACCCCTCCTTCGGCCAAGATCCTCATGTCTTCCAGGTCCCCTTCGCGCTCGGCGACTCCCTTGAGAATATGTCTTCGGCAGACATAAGGAACACGGCGAGTTCGCGGTATGTTCGGCACGGTGGCGCAGCTTCTACACTGAACATGTGACAGGCAAGGAATCGGAATCACACCTTCGGCGGGTTGAGCTGCTGGGTGCCCCGCTTCAGCTCTATCATCTTTTCCAGATATGATTCGCTACCCCTGATATACCCATTTTCTTCGTTTAGTGCGCTTTGCTCCTCCAAATCCTTCAGTATCGACTCGAAGCTCCATGGGGAAATCTTGCCATAGTTTATGATGTACTTGTTGAAGAGTTTGGATTTCGTGGTTGAAACGAGCTTCTCGGCGTCCAACGCACTCCAGTAATAGCAATTATCTACATGAATGTACGGTTCAAGCTGCGTTATACCGAATACTTGGCGCAAAGTAGAGTACTTGCGCCTGATTACATGTGAGATAAGGGCTATTCTAAGTTTCTTGCGGTCATTTCCAGTCTGCTCAGCCAATACAGCAAACATATTGTCATAAGCGTACCCATCTTCTACCCTCTTTAGTATCTGGAGACTTGCCAGCAGGTCAAGGTATTTGCGGAGCCGCGCAGGCTTGTCGTGCTTTTCAACCAAGAAATCGGGTATCTTGGCTTCGTCTGCCTTGCGTTCAGTAAGCTCGTCGATGACCAATTTGAGCGGATTCAAAACATGGATACCCTCGGCTATGCGCGCGAACACGTCGGCAGAAGCAATCACAAGTATCTGTTCGGCTTGCTGTCTCCACAGGTCTAGGCGTTCACTCAAAGCAGTCCCACAATCAGCGGCAGAAGTGGCTTCCACCACCTTCAGACCACGACTGAGCTCAACCTTGCCTAACTCGCGAAGATTCAGGAATCGAACGATGGTGGTTTGTGGGTCCTTTTCGTCCCTAACGATGCGTGGATAAATGGACTTTAGCTCAACGTGATATGTCCCGGTGACTTTGTCGTACTGCGGCTTTTCGGCTGTTATCAGGTCTCCATAGTTCCTCACGAGGTATTCTTGGACGACTTGCTCGATCGAATTCATGTTTCCGTCTCCGGTTGTGTCCAAGCTTCGAGTGTTTCCCGCGGCAAGCGCCCTATTTGTATTTTTACCAAACGCTGGTGAGTTGAATAACTGGCCGAATACATAGATTGCCTGCGTTGCAACAGCTTATGCCAAGTTTAATCTACATTCAGACCTGCGTTTGGACATGACGGAGGATTCCCTTCACGGATTGAGCGTGGGGCCTTGCAGTATCAATTGGGAGTTATATGTGTCCAAACTCGAGTCCGATCGTGTGAATCCCATGGCAGTCTGCACCCCCTGGCCCTGGTTTTGAACTCGTCTCAGGGCGGAAACCCTTGACAGACGCTGGGGCAATACTCCGAGTTCGCAGCATAGCCCATACATCGACCGGGGGTCCCGATGCGCGGCGCCGCGAAGGCGGCATCCTTAAACGAGCACCGGGCGTGAGCCTGGCCGTGTTCGAGGTCACAGACACCGACCTGGCCGGGCGGATCGGCAGGCTTTCGGTGGGCGGCAGGAAGATCGAGACGCCCGCCTTCCTGCCGGTCGTCCACCCGCTCAAGCAGCAGGTGCCGGTGTCCGTCATCTCGGGGATGGGCTTCGGGGCGGTGATAACCAACGCCTACATCACCATGGCCCGCCACCCCGAAGGGGTCGACATCCACTCCCTGATCGGCTTCGACGGCGTCATAATGACCGACTCCGGCGGGTACCAGGTGCTGGAATACGGCAGCGTGAAGGCCGAGCCCGTCCAGATGGCGGAGTACCAGGCGAAGATAGGTTCCGACATAGCCGTAATACTCGACGAGCCCACGGGCTACCCCGCGTCGAGGCGGCACGCCGAGTCCACCGTGGAGAACACGCTGCGGGCGGCGCGGGACTCCCTGCCGGTCATCTCGAAGAAGCCGCCGCTGTGGGCCGGCCCGGTGCAGGGGGGGACGCACCAGGACCTCGTCCGCCGCTCCGCCCGCAGCATCGCCGCGATGCCGTTCGACCTCTTCGCCATAGGCTCCCCGGTGGAGCTGATGAACGGCTACAGGTTCCGCGAGGTCTCCTCCCTGGTGAGCGCGGCGAAGGGCGCCCTCCCCCCCGACAGGCCCGTCCACCTCTTCGGGGCGGGCCACCCGTTCATGATACCTCTGGCGGTGGCGCTGGGCTGCGACATGTTCGACTCCGCCTCCTACATACTGTTCGCCAAGGAGGGGAGGTACATGACGTCCGAGGGCGTCAGGCACCTGGCCGACATGCAGGAGCTGCCGTGCGGCTGCCGGGCCTGCTCCTCCACGGACGCCCCGGCCCTGAAGGAGATGCCCCCGGGCGAAAGGACGGTCAAGCTGGCCGTCCACAACCTGAGCGTCATGCGGGACGAGCTCGTCACCACCAGGGAGGCCCTCAGGGAGGGCAGGCTGTGGGACCACCTGACCTACAGGCTGCGGAGCCACCCCAGCCTGACGGGGAGCGTGCCGGAGTCGATGCTGGAGCTGATGGAGCAGGGGACGGGGATAGACAAGCCCAGGGCGCTCTTCCTGTACGACGAGGCGGACCTGGCCGGCCCCGAGGTGAGGCGGCACAGGGAGCGCGTGATGGCCAGGCATTCGAAGTGGCATGAAAGGCTCCGCCTGGTGGTCCCCGGCGACGGCTGGGACGGCGCCTTCATGATGGCGCAGTCGCTCGTCAGGGAGGCGGACAAGGACGGCCTGGACGTGGCCTTCTTCCATCCTTTCTTTTCGGTGGTGCCCGCGGCCCTGGTACCGGTCTATCCGCTTTCGCAGAACGGCTTCCCCGCGGTGGTGGGGCGCGGGGTGCTGCGGGACTCCGTCTCCTTCCTCTCCTCCTTCGTGAAGAAGCAGGGCTACTCCGGCGTCCAGGTGGTCTGCCGCGAAGGGGGCGAAGCCGCCGCCCGGCTCATCCTCAGGTCGCTGGCGGCGCGCCGCATCCCCGTGTCGCGCGCGTGAACGGGGATCAGGTGTACATCGAGCCGCCGCGTTCCGTCTCCGGCTTCTCTTCCTTGAAGGTCTCCTTCTCCAGCGCCTCGGCCCCCTTTATCAGGGACGAGGTGTCCACCTCCACGCCGTAGAGGCCGGACAGGACCTCTATCGCGGCCGAAGCGGCGCGCGGGTCGACGCGCTCGGTCGTCGCGTACGAAAGTATGGCGCACGCCGGGAAGCCGAGCATCTGGAACCTGTTCAGCAGGACGGCCACCGGCCCGACTATTATCCTCTCGTCTTCGAGGGGCTTCGACTGCAGCAGCGGGCCCCTCGGGCTGAAGTTCGACGTGTGGGCAAGCCTGTGCGTCTCCCGGTCAACCCTGAGGCCGGCGTCGAGCCCCCCCACCAGCGCCGCCTCCACGAAGCCGGCGCGCGCGACCCACGAGGCGAGCGCGCGGTAGAAGGCCACCTCGCTCTCCCTGTAGACCGGGACGTCTATCTTCAGGAACGCTATGTTCCCCGTCCTGTACAGCTCGTGAGGGGTGACCAGCTTCCCCCCGGAGTAGGCCGCCACCGGCGGGGCCTGCTCGGAGTCCACGAACGCAACCCTTTCGGCGCCCAGCTTCTGGATCATGTACTTCACAGTCCAGTAGCCCGTGGCGCCTATCCCGTGGAAGCCGGCGATGAGGCTGCATCCGCGGAGGTCGAGGTCCTCCGGTATGATTTCGAAGGTCGTCATCACACAAAGGTTTAAAGAATCCCCTTCAAAAGGCTGCCTATCAGGTTACGGAATCTACATTGCGTGTCACAGTTCTTGGAGCCGCTGGCGAAGTAGGCAGGTCCGGCTTCATAGTTGAATCGGACGGCAGTCGCGCCCTGCTCGACTACGGGGTGCGGATGGGCAGGGAGCCGGTCTTCCCGGCCCACGTAAGGCCGAAGGACGTGGACGGGCTGGTGCTCAGCCATGCCCACCTGGACCACGTGGGCGGGGCGCCCATGCTCTACACGGGGGCGGGCCCGGCTGCGTACGGCACGCCGGTCACCCTCTACCTCTCCGAGCTTCTCCTC
>JAKAPW010000015.1 GCA_021811935.1 archaeon
ACGAACATGAGGAGTAGGCTGGCCGGGAGTAGCAGACCCCCATACATCCTCTGCTTCTCAAAGAGGAGAGCAAGGGGCTTGGGGCGGGTGAACTTCTTGTAGGTCTCCGTCCTTGCGCTGGCGAGGGTCTTTGGAATGTTGACCGCGAAGGTGTGTGGAGGGGTGAATGGGCACGCATAATAGCATTCCCGGCAATCGTGGCACAGGTTGGCAAGATAGTCGATGTCCGCCTCTCCGAAGCTCGTCCTTTTCTCCATGGCTGGAAAGACGGCGCAGAAGCCCTCGCAATAGCGGCAAGCGTTGCATATTGCGAATTGCCTGGCGGCGTCGGCGTAAAGGTCAGACGACACTGCTCGCCTGTTCTCCTGCTACCTTTCCGAAGACGGTGCCTATCGTCATCCCGAACCCTGCCAAGTAACCCTTTGTGAGTATGTTGCCCATCATGTTCTCCCCGGCAGCGAAGACGTTCCTGAACGGACTTCGCCCCCTTCTGAGCACCCGTCCCGACCCGTCGACGCCCAACCCCATATAGGTGAAGGTGATGCCGGGCATCAGAGGATAGGCGTAAAACGGCGGCGAATCGATGGGCAAGGCCCAGTGGCTCTTCGGAGGCCTCAATCCGTCCGTATGACAGCTGTCGAGGATACCGGGGTTGAATCGTCCATCATCCGCCACATGGGAATTGAATTCCTGGACGGTCTCGACCAAGCCCCGCGGTTCCACCGCGATCTTATTCGCCAGCTCCACGATGGAGTTCGCGCGGTGAGGGGGGAAGGTCGTGGGGAGGAAGAGCCCCACCGTCTTCGAATCCACTATCGAGAAGGACATCTGGGATGGCTGTTCGGCGGTCAGCCTACCCCATATGGCATACCTCTTGGGCCAGAGCTCCTCTCCTTCGTCATAGAATCTCTTTCCGTCCACATTTATCACTATGCCGAAGGGGACGGAGTCCACCCTGGTCACTATCCCGCCGTCAAATCGAGGCGACCTTGCGTCCACCAACACCATATGGGCGTCCCTTGGGTCGCCCACGGGCAGCGCCGAATTTTTGAACAGCGCCCGCATAAGAAGGCCGTCGTTATACGCACATCCCCTCACCACGAAATTCCGCGAAGCCTCCCCCCAATATTCCTCCAACCAGGCGGCGTTCGATTCGAAGCCGCCGGAGGCCGCCACTAGGGCCTTGCCGATGATGGTCTGCGTCTTATCTCCTGATTGCACCACCACCGACCTGAACGTGTCTTCTTCGATTACGGCGTCCTGGACGGCTGCGCTGTACATGACCTTGACCCCCAGTTTCTGTGCCCTGGCGTAGTACGCATTGACCAGGGCTTTCCCTCCTCCAAGAAAGAAGGCGTTTGTCCTGGCCAGGTGCAGCGTTCCCTTCAGCGGCTTTTGCCACAGGACGCCATTATCTTCCATGAATTCCTTGACACCGAATGACTCCTTGATCACGAATTTTGCCAGTTCAAGATTCGTCTTCCCCAGGGTGACGCCGAGCAGGTCTTCCAGAAATTCGGCCTCGGAATAGCGTCCCGTCGTTATCGCGTCATGATCGTGGGCGTACCTTATGTCCCTGGTGTACTTCGAATTGCCTCCGCGCGATGCCTCGTCTCCACGCTCTATCAGGAGCACCCTCCTTCCTTTGCTGGCGGCCGAAATGGCCGCAGAAAGCCCTGCGTTTCCCCCACCCGCAACGATAACGTCCCACGTCTCTTGCATGCGTCCCGCGAGTACGGGCTGGAGATTTTAATACGTTCGCGTGTTCGAGGCATCGCGTCCCCGTCGAAAATCATTGTGGAACCCCGCCCGAAGATTGGGGACGTTTTGAATTTATGGCCACGCCGTTACGGCTCGGACCCTAAAACGGTGTCTCTTGGTCGGAGGCCTCGTACTGCGCGGGGCGCAGCAGCCTGGCCGGCTCCTCCACCCCCATGCGCCCGAGCCCTTCGCAGACGGCCCCTTCCAGCTCCCCGACCAGCGCCGGGTAGCCCTCCGTCAGCACCTGGAGCCCCTCCGGCCGGACCACCTGTCCGCCCGACACATCGGTGTGGCGCAGGACGAAGCCGGGGTCCCGCCTCAGGAACCGCCGGGCCCAGCCCTCCGGGTCGCGCAGGTATTCTGCTATGCTGTCCGCCTGACCCGCGGCGGCCAGCTCGAGGAAGTCGCGGTCCAGCCGCGCCAGGGAATGGACGGCCACGCCCTCCTGCCGCAGCCTGTCGCCACCGCCCTGCATCCTGTCGAAGACAGCCGCGTAATGTTCCACCGCCATCTCGGAGCCGCGGAGGGCCCTGACCCAGTCGACCGCGCTCTCCCCGGTGGTGACCAGGTCGGCGACGTGGAGGACCCTCTGCCCCGCCACCGGCCTGCCGACCAGCCTCCCCCCCACCCCGTACCCCTTCTCCTTCTTCCTGACCACGATATGGGGCTTCCCGAGCCTGAGCGCGACCGGTATCGAAAAGATCAGGTCCGCCACCTCGCCCCCGGACACGGCGTCGAAGGCGTCCCTCCCCACCTCCCGCTCGATCGTGCGCTGCAGCTCGTCCAGGACCAGGCTCCACCCTTCGGGGCGTGACGAGAGCTGCCTCACGTCCACGTAGACCGGGCCTATCTTCCTGGAGGCGTAGATGAACGGCTCCGCGGCGTCGAACCTCAGGCAGCCCGCCTCGCGGAGGGAGAGTGCGACGCTCCTGCCGGTCACCTCCCTGACGCCAGCGCGTCACGCTCCGCGACGAAGGTGCGGCACGCCAGGACGGGGTCGGCGACGGAATGAATGGCGTGGCCTATCAGCGCGGCGGACCTCGGGCCGAGCATCCGGAAGACGTCCGCCAGCTTCCCGCCCTGCCTTGCGATCCCTGTGGCGAAGACCCTCTTCTCAGTCACCTTCCTGTAGTCGCCCATCACCTGCGGGAGGTTGGCGGGCGCTATGTAGCCGTCCGCCCCGAAGTGTTCCGAGAGCAGCATTATCAGGTCGGAGACCGTCACGACCGGGGTCCGCCAGCCCGCCTCCCCGGCCTTTCTGGACGCGAGCGAGGCCAGGCGGGGGAGGACTTCGTCCGCCCCGAGCGAGGCCAGCCATCTCCGGGCGTGCCCCATGTCCAGCGGATGGTCGAAGAAGAGCCCCGCCCCCCGCCCCGTCATGAAGGGCAGGGTGAGGACCCTCCCGCCCATGGAGTGCGCCGTGGAGATGCATTCCTCCATGCTGGACGTGCCGACTATGGCGTGGCAGATGGCGTAGTCTATCCCGCCGCCGAAGGCCACCTCGAGTATCTTCCGGTTGGTGCCGGACCACTCCGGCGCGCCTTCGGGCCTGAAGCCGATGTCGGCCGTCTTGAGGTCGGCTATCACCGGCTTGTCAGACGCGTCCTTCAGCCTCTTCACCAGGGAGACGCCGTTCGCGAGGAGCGGGGGGACGCCTATCTTGAAGGCGTCCACATACTCGGAGAGGGAGGAGGCCAGCGCGAGGACCCTGTCGGAACGAGCGTCGTCCACCGCCAGGACGACCGCGTAGTCGCCTATCTCCCGACCCACGCCGTCAACATGCGTCCGCCCCGATATAAGCGGCCCGCCGTCGAAGGAATTTGTAGAACGTCGGACCATTAACTTTAAATCGGGATGGACGGTCACCCCGAAATCTCGGGTAGTCAAGTGTCGGGACAAAAAAGGAAAGCAACGCTCCTTCTTGCGGACGGCTCCCTTTTTGTCGGCGACGCGTTCGGGGCGGAGTCCTGCGCCGTGGGCGAGGTCGTCTTCAACACGGGCATGGTCGGCTATCCCGAATCGATGACCGACCCGTCGTACGCCGGCCAGATGCTCTGTTTCACCTTCCCGCTCATAGGCAACTACGGCGTCCCCGCGGAGCGGGACGCATTCGGCCTCCCGTTGCACCTCGAATCGGACTCCATCAAGACGAGCGGGGTGATGGTCCAGGAGGCGTGCGACCTTCCGAGCCACTGGTCCTCCAGGAGGAGCCTGCACGACTGGATGGCCTCCGAAGGGGTGCCCGGAATATCGGGGATGGACACCAGGGCACTGGTCATGAAGATCAGGGAGCGCGGCGTGATGGCCGGGGCGCTCTCCACGGACGGGAGGGACGCCGCCGAGCTGAGGGAGCTGCTCGCGGCCTCCAGGAGCTACGGCTCCATGTCCTTCCTCCGCGAGGTCTCGGTGGGGAAGCCTGTGGTCTACGGGTCCTCGGACAGGACGGTGGTGCTGATAGACTGCGGGGTGAAGCTCGGCATAGTGAGGAACCTCCTGGAGAGGGGCTTCAGGGTTGCCAGGGTCCCCTACTTCTCCGGCTATTCCGACGTCATGTCCTACGACCCGGCCGGCGTGGTGGTGAGCAACGGCCCGGGGGACCCGGCGCTCTGCGCCGAGCCGACGGCCTGCGCCGGCAGGCTGGTCGACTCCGACGTCCCGGTGCTCGGCATATGCCTGGGGGAGCAGATAGTCGCGGCGTCTCAGGGCGCGCGGACGTTCAAGCTGAAGTACGGCCACAGGGGGCAGAACAAGCCGTGCGTCGACGTCACCACGGGGAGGGGCTACGTGACCAGCCAGAACCACGGATACGCGGTGGACCGCGACTCCATGGACGGGACGGGGCTCCTGCCGTGGTTCGTGAACGCGGACGACGGGACGGTGGAGGGGTTCTATCACGAGAGCAGGCCCTGCATCGGGGTCCAGTTCCACCCGGAGGCGAGCCCGGGCCCCTACGACGCCGGTTTCGTCTTCGACAGGTTCGCGGCGATGATGGACTCCAGGGGGGAAGAGGTGGCAGGTGAGACAATTCGAAGAATGAAAAGATAGGGAGCGCTCTCGTGCTCGGAAGCGGGGCCATAAAGGTCGGAGAGGCGGGCGAAAGCCGGTTCGGGCCGGCCGCAAATTCGACTACTCCGGCAGCCAGTGCCTGAAGGCCCTGAAGGAGGAAGGGGTGAGGTCCGTGCTGGTCAACCCCAACATAGCCACGATCCAGACGAGCGAGCGCTTCGCCGACAGGGTGCACTTCGTGCCGGTCACGCCGCGGTTCGTGGCGGACGTGATAGAGGAGGAGAGGCCCGACGCCATCCTCCTGGGCTTCGGCGGGCAGACCGCGCTGAACTGCGGGATAGAGCTGGCCGAGTCGGGCGCCCTGGACAGGTACGGGGTCAGGGTGCTGGGGACGCCCGTCCGCGGGATACGGGTGACGGAGGACAGGGGGATGTTCAAGCAGGCGATGACGGAGGCCGGGCTCTCTGTCCCGAGAAGCAGGCAGGCGTACTCGCCGGAGGAAGCGGCGCTCTTCGCTTCGGAGGCCGGGTTCCCAGTGATGGTCAGGGTCGCCTATACACTGGGCGGGAAGGGGGGCGGCGTGGCCCGCGACAGGGGGCAGCTGAAGGAGGTGGTGGAGAGGGGGCTGAACAGCAGCATCGCGCACCAGGTGCTCGTCGAAGAATACCTGGGGGGATGGAAGCAGATAGAGTACGAAGTGATGAGGGACGCCTCCGACAACTCGATAGTGGTCTGCAACATGGAGAACATGCTCGGCATGAGGGTCCACACTGGCGACAACATAGTGGTCGCGCCTTCGCAGAGCATAACGAACAGGGAGTACCACCTGCTCAGGTCCGCGTCCATGGCTGCCGCCCGGAAGTGCGAAATCGTGGGGGAGTGCAACGTCCAGTTCGCCCTCGACCCGGCGAGCGAAAGGTTCCACGTGATAGAGATCAACGCGAGGATGTCCAGGTCGTCCGCCCTGGCCTCCAAGGCCACGGGCTACCCGCTCGCTTACGTGGCGACCAAGGTGGCGCTCGGCTACGACCTCACGGAGCTGAAGAACAAGGTCACGGGCGTCACGACGGCGCTCTTCGAGCCCTCGCTGGACTACGTCGTCGTGAAGATGCCGGTGTGGGACACGCTGAAGTTCGACGGGGTGAGCAGGGGGATCGGCACCTCCATGAAGTCGATAGGGGAGGCCATGTCGATAGGCAGGACATTCGAGGAGGCCATACAGAAGGCGGTCAGGATGCAGGCGCAGCCCCCCGACTGGACCGTCCGCGTCGCGCAGGAGGAGAGGGCGGAGCGGGTGCTCGACAGGCTGAAGAACCCGACGGACACCGTGCTCTTCGATGTCCTTCACGCCCTCTGCCTGGGGGTCGACGCGCCGGAGGTGGCCAGGCTCGCGGAGATAGACCCCTGGTTCATAGGGAAGCTGAAGAAGGTGACGGAGGTGCGCGGCAGGCTGGCCGGCGGCAGGGCCACCGCCGAGCTCCTGCTGGAGGCGAAGCGGGCCGGCTTCTCCGACCGCCAGATAGCCTACCTCTGCGGGCTCGACGAAGACGGCGTGAGGTCGGCCAGGAGGAGGGCGGGCGTGTCGTCCGTGACGAAGGTGATAGACACGCTCGCGGCGGAATGGCCGGCCAGGACGAACTACCTTTACGAGACGTACAACGCGGCGTCGGCCGAGGCACGACCCACCGACAGGAGGAAGGTGATGATACTGGGGGCGGGGCCGTACAGGATAGGCAGCTCGGTAGAGTTCGACTGGTGCACCATGATGATGGCCTGGTCGATGAAGAAGCTCGGCGTGGAGGAGGTCGTGGTGGTCAACTGCAACCCGGAGACCGTGTCGACCGACTTCGACATGAACGACAGGCTCTACTTCGAGGAGCTGACTCTCGAAAGGGTGCTCGACATCTACGAAAAGGAGAGGCCGCTCGGCATCGTCCTCTCCGTCGGAGGGCAGACGCCGAACAACCTGGCGGTGAAGCTCCGCGACAGGGGCGTCAACGTACTGGGCACGTCGGCGGCCTCGATAGAGATGGCCGAAGACAGGAAGAGGTTCAGCACCCTCCTGGACGGGCTGGGCATCCCGCAGCCTCCCTGGAGGACGTGCGAAGACGAGTCGGCCGCCAGGGAGTTCGGCCGTGCGGTGGGATACCCGGTGGTCCTCAGGCCCTCGTACGTCTTGAGCGGGTCGGCGATGAGGGTGGTGTGGAACGAAGGGGAGCTCTCCGGCTTCGTCAAGAGGGCGGTCCTCCTGAACCCGGAGCACCCGGTCACGGTAAGCAGGTTCTTCGTGGACGCCAAGGAGGCGGAGGTCGACGCCGTGTCGGACGGGGAGAGGACGGTCATAGGGGCGGTCGTGGAGCACGTCCAGAGGGGAGGGGTCCATTCGGGCGATTCCATCATGTCCATCCCGGCGCTTTCCGTCCCGGCCCCGGCCGAAGCCAAGATGCGCTCGTATGCCAGGGCGCTCGCCGCCGCCCTCCGCATCGTGGGGCCCTTCAACGTCCAGTACCTGGTCAGGGGGGAGGACGTCATGGTCATAGAGTGCAACCTCCGCGCGTCCAGGTCGATGCCCTACGTCTCCAAGGCGACCGGGGTGAACCTGATAGACCTCTGCTGCCCCGCGATCCTGGGCGAAGGGCTGAAGGCGTCGGAGGACGTCCCGCCTCCCCGCGGCTTCATGGTGAAGGTCCCCCAGTTCTCCTTCATGCAGATGCACGGGGCGGAGCCGAAGACCGGCGTGGAGATGCGCTCGACGGGGGAGGTTGCCTGCTCGGGGGCCTCCTTCGTCGAAGCGATGTCCAAGGCGCTGGTCGCCGCCGGGCAGAGGATCCCTTCGGCGCAGGACTTGGTGGTGGCGCTCCCGTATCCGGAGTGGGAGGCCCGATGGGCGGTGCCCGCGCTGGAGAAGTTCAGGGAGGCAGGGATGGACCTCGTCTCCCCCGTCCCGGTGGAGGGGGCGGGGCGGGTCGTCCCGGAGAAGGACGTGCTGGAGGCCATAGTGCAGAGGAAGGTCTCCCTGGTCCTCTCCTTCAACAACAACGTGAACGACACGCCGGAGGTGGTGAAGGCGGTGGCCAGGAGGGCCGTGGAGTTCCAGGTGCACGTCGTCACTACGCCGGAGGAGGCGGAGGCAGTGCTGATGGCGGCAGAGCTTCAGAAAAGGTTATCTACCCTCCCCCGGCGCTTTTCGGACAGCCGGCCATAGCAGCGGGGTCCCACCCGGTCCCATTCGAACCCGGAAGTTAAACCCGTTGACGCCGACGCGTTAGTGAAGTGCGCGAGCCTTCGCGAATCGTCGGTGCCGGCGCCCATTCATAAGCCGCCGATCGGAGATGCCGCCGCACTGCCCCGCCGCTCCGGACGCCTGGGGCGCCTGGGGGGGCGGCCATGAGAAAAGGGGGTCGGCGCATGAAATATTTTAATACCTACCCGACGGCCGCGCACCCAGATGCTAGTATTCCAGCTGGCCCCTTCGATAAACTCGAGCAATCCACTGGTCACCATACTGACCCAGGTGCTGGTCTGGGTGCCGTGGATCATCCTGATATTCTGGGGGCAGAGGATACAGGTCAGCATATCGCTCGGGCAGGTGTCGCGGAGCCTGGCCAGGCTGAAGATGCTGAGGGACAAGTCGAAGCAGGTCCTCATGGGCTACGTGGCCGCCAAGGCGCCCGGGGACGCGGCGACGGCGGCCAGACTGGAGGAGTTCCTGGAGTACTTCACCATCCCGCCGGTCGGCCTGGACCCCGTCGGGGTCGTGAAACGGTTCGACCACATACTCACGACGCAGGACAAGAGGATAAGGAGGGAGGTGGGGGAGGCCTTCCAGAAGAGCGACAGGATCGAAAGGAGCATCATAGAGAACATGGTAGGCGTGGCCGCCGCCCTCAACCAGATCTTCAAGGTGATAAGGCACTACTACATACTCGGAAAGAAGGGCAACAACATCTACCTGCTGGCTCAGCTCCAGATGATAATGCCCATGCTGATCAAGCAGGCGGACGCCCTCGTCAACGCCATGACCACCCTGGAGCTCGGGCAGCCGCTCGGCGACGGCATAGGGCCCATCGCGGTCGGCCTCCTGATGAAGGACAAGGAGAAGAAGGAGATGGGCGAGGAGACAGTGATGGCCGAATCCGAGTACAAGGGGAGGAAGCTTGTCCTGGTGAAGGCGCTGGGGCCCGAGGGGAGCGTGGGCGAGATAGACGACGCGCTGGAGAAGGTGGTCAAGAAGACGTACAAGGACGTCTCGTCCATAATAATGATAGACGCGGCGCTGAAGCTGGAGGGGGAGAAGACGGGGGACGTCAGCGAAGGGGTGGGGGCGGCCATAGGCGGCTACGGGATAGAGAAGTTCAAGATAGAGCAGCTGGCCTATGACAAGAAGATACCCATCTACGCGATAGTGGTGAGGGAGTCGATAATAGAGGCCATAGGGGCGATGAGGAAGGAGATAGCCGAATCCATCAAGCAGGTGCACGAGACGCTCTTCCGCGTCATAGAGGAGTCCAGCCCGGAGGGCGCAAGGGTGGTGGTGGTCGGCGTCGGCAACACGCTCGGGGTGGGGCAGTAGATGATGGGGTCCGAGCTGGGCAGCGAGCAGAAGCAGATGATCTACACGGTGGAGCACTGCGACGCCTGCGACATAAACAACAAGAGGGCCTTCCAGAAGGGGGACTACGTGATAAAGAAGTCCGGCAAGTGCCCGAAGTGCGGCGCGGAGATGGTCATAATGTCCATCTACGCCGAGGCGCTCAAGCGCTGAGCGTCGTTATGAAGGCCCGGCCGGCCTCGAGGTAGACCGTGTGCTCGAACTGGGTGACCCTGGCGCCGCCCGACTCCACGAGCATGGGGTACTCCATCACCAGCCTCCTCCTGACCAGCTCGTCCAGCGCCTCCGCGTCGTCCGTGTCCTCCGCCAGCCATCTCGGCGAGAAGGGAAGCGACCTGAACCTCTCCCAGATTCGGTCCAGCACCTCGTCGAGCCGCCCGTCCTTCGTCCTCTTCCTGGTAATCAGCCTGTATATGTTCCCGCCCGCGCCGTTGGCCACGAGTCCGCTCGCCTCCCGCGGGACGAAGAACGGCTCCACCGCGTACGCCGCACCCTCCTTGAAGGTGGCCGGCGCCGCCTCCCTGCAGTTGGGGACGGACACGCCGGCATGGAGGACGAACCTGTCCATCTGGTGCCCGGCCAGGTTAGATATCGGCCTGTAGCCCAGCCTGAGCGCCGCCGGCTCCACCACGTCCCCCAGCGAGGCCACCCTGTTCCCCGCCTTCACCACCTTGAGCGCGTCCATCAGCACCTGCCTGTTGGACGAGGCCATCCTCTGCTCCGACTGCGAAAAGACGAACGAAGTCGCCGTGTCGGCTATGTAGCCATCCACGTGGACGCCGATGTCCACCTTCACGGAGGCTCCCTGGGCTATCTTCTTGGTGTCGGCCACGGACGCGGTGTAGTGCGCGGCCTCGGCGTCCTGGGAGACGTTGCACGGGAAGGCGGGGGAACCGCCCAGCCTCCTTATGGATTCCTCCACGCCTTCGCAGATCTCCAGCACGGACATGCCCTCCCTGACCTCCGTCCTGGCCAGCGTCTGGGCCGCTATCCTGCCCGCCTTCTGGTACGCTTCGGCCGGCGTCATCTGTCCCCGGCCAAGGCGCAGAACTCTTTAAAGGTGATGGGGGCGTCGCAATGCGCAGGTTGAGACGCCGCCGGACATTCGACGTGCTGGCGCTGGGGGGGACGTTCGACCATTTCCACAGGGGGCACAGGGCGCTGCTGGACGAGGGGTTCGGCCTGGGGCGGGCCGTCCTGATAGGGATAGTCTCGGACGAGCTGGCCAGGTCGCTCGGCAAGAGGCCGGACGAAGATTACGGGGCCAGGCGCTCCTCCGTCGAATCGTACATCAGGGCGAAGGGTTTCAAGAGGGGATACAGGCTCTTCCCGCTCTCCGACCCGTTCGGCCCGCTGGCGGACGACCCGGCCGTGGAGGCGGTGGTGGTCACGCCCGAAAGCCTGCCCAGGGGCGAATCCGCCAACGCGACGAGGCTGAAGAACGGCCTGAAGCCGGTCCAGATAATCATGGTCCCGCTGGTGCTGGCGGACGACGGCGCGCGCATCTCCTCCACCAGGATAAGGAAGAAGGAGATAGACAGGGAGGGACGCCTCCTCCGGCGCCGGGACGACGCCTCCCGATGAAACACTATATAGCCTCCGGTCACGGTGCAGGGGAGGACACCCGGATGTCGACCCCGATGACGTTCCACCGGCTCGAGAAGAAGGTGCTGGCGCGGCTCATGGAGGCCGGCTCCGCTTCGATCGAGGAGCTGGCGGCCGCGTCCGGCGAGTCGCCCGACCAGGTCAGGAGGGCCATAGGCTGGCTGAAGGACAAGGGGCTGCTCGACGTGAAGACCCGTGTGGAACGGGTGGCGGAGCTGGGGGAGGAGGGGAGGAGGGCCGCCAGGGAAGGCCTGCCCGAGAGGCGGCTCCTGAACCTGGTGGTGGGGGAGGGACGCCTCGGCTTCTCCGAGCTGAAGGCCAGGGCCGGGATGCCCGAGGTGGAGTTCAACGCGGCGCTGGGGAGGGCCAGGAGGCTGGGGTGGCTGCGGATAGACGGAGAGGGCGGGGTCCGCGGGTCGCCGCCTGCGGGTGAGCTCCCGGAAGAGGGAGTGCTGCGGGCGCTCGCGTCTGGGGCCCCGGTGGACCCGCAGGCCGAGCAGGCCCTGCAGGGGCTGGCGAAGAGGCCGGGATACATCGTCGAAACGGAGAGCAAGGCGGTCAGCGTGACACTGGTCAGGAGGCCCGAGGGGCTGGACCTCACGGACGGAGAGGCGCTCGTCACGCCGGAGCTGGTCAGGAAGGGGGAGCCGGTCAGCTTCTCCAGGCTGGACGTCCTGGCGCCCGCCCCGATACTCAAGCCGGGCCGTCTCCACCCCGTGACGAACTTCGTGGCGGAGGTCAGGGAGGCGCTGGTGTCCATGGGCTTCGAAGAGGTCGAGGGGCCGGTGGTGCAGCCCAGCTTCTGGACCTTCGACGCGCTGTTCACGCCACAGGACCACCCGGCCAGGGAGATGCAGGACACGCTGTACGTGTCCGGGGTCAGGTCGAGGGTCGGCAGGGAGGACCTGGTGGAGAAGGTCAAGGCCACCCACGAAGACGGATGGAAGACCGGCTCCAGGGGGTGGAGGTACGCCTGGTCCAGGAAGGAGGCGGAGAGGTCCGTGCTCAGGACCCACACCACGGCGGTGAGCTCCAGGTACCTGGCGGAGAACCCGGACAGGGAGTCCAGGGTCTTCTGCATCGGGAAGGTCTTCAGGAACGAGAACCTCGACGCCACCCACCTCTTCGAGTTCACCCAGATAGAGGCCGTGATCTCGGAGAAGGATGCCACGGCCAGGAGGCTGCTGGGCTACATGACGCAGTTCTACTCCTCCCTCGGGTTCCCGAAGGTGAGGTTCAGGCCCACCTTCTTCCCGTACACGGAGCCGTCCTTCGAGCCGGCCATCTACGCCGAGCAGCTGGGCAGGTGGCTGGAGGTTGGCGGGTCGGGCGTCTTCAGGCCGGAAGTGGTCAGGCCCCTGGGGATAAGGAACAACGTGCTGGCATGGGGGTTCGGGATGGAGAGGATAGCCCTGCTGAAGCTGGGGGAGAAGGACCTCCGGTCGCTGTATTCGAACAACCTGTCGTGGGCGAGGGAGAGGCCGGAGTGCCAGTAATCACGGTCAGGACGGACAGGGTCCTCTCCATGGTCGGCGCCTCCAAGGAGGAGGTGGTGGAGGCACTGCCGCTGGTCGGGATACACCTGGAGGAGGTGTCGGACGAGTGGATCAGGCTGGAATACGACCCGAACAGGCCCGACTTCTCGACCGACTACGGGGTGGCGCGGGCGCTGAAGGGAAGGCTGGGGAGGGTTGCGGGGGCCCCGGGCCACAGGCTCAGGAGTTCGGGGTGGAAGATATCGGTGGAGAGGAGGGTGAAACAGGTGAGGCCCTTCGTCGTGGGCCTCCTCGCCCGCGGGCTGGCGCTGGACGACGAGACCATCAGGCAGCTCATCGGCATGCAGGAGGACCTGCACCAGGGGATAGGGAGAAGGAGGAGGAAGCTGGCCATCGGCCTGCACGACGCGGGCGCCATCTCACCCCCCATCCGGTACGACGCCGTCGCCAACACCTTCAGTTTCACCCCCCTCGGGTCGAAGTCCGCCATGACCGTCCGCCAGGTGCTCAAGGAGACGGAGACGGGGAAGAGGTACGGGGACATACTGAAGGGTGCGCTGGCCTTCCCCATGCTGACCGACGGCGCGGGCACAGTCCTGTCCTTCCCGCCGATAATCAACGGCTCGGCCACCGCGCTGACGGAGAGGACGTCCGACCTGTTCGTGGACGTCACGGGGACCGAGCCGGGGGTGATGGACGACGCCCTGGCGATAATAGCCGAAGCGCTCTGGGACGCCGGGGGGGAGGTCCTCTCGGTGAAGGTGGAGGAGGAGGGGAAGGAGAGGACGACGCCCTCCCTGCGCCCCCGGAGGATGTCCATCTCCGGGGAGGACGTCGGCGGCCTGCTGGGGCTGAACCTCTCGGCGGAGGAGACGGTCGAGGCCCTCAGGAGGTGCAGGCTCGACGCCTCCGCGGGCGGGGGACGGGTGGCCGTCTCGATACCCCGCTACAGGGCGGACATACTGCACGCGGTGGACCTGGTGGAGGAGGTGGGGTACGGCTACGGGTTCGAAAGGCTGGAGCCCGCGTACGACTTCAGGTATTCGAAGGGGAAGGCGTCGGAGAGGTCCAGGAGGCTGGACGCGCTCAGGAGAGTGGCTGTCGGGCTGGGGCTGCAGGAGGTGATGAACTACTCGCTGACGAGCGTGGAGGTGCTTCGCGACAGGGTGCTCAGGTCGGACACCGGCCAGCTCAAGGTCGACTCGCCCAAGAGCAGGCTGTACGAATACCTGAGGGACATGCTCTCACCCGACGTGCTGCGCGTGCTGTCGGAGAACGTGCACGAACCGTACCCGCAGAAGGTCTTCGAGATATCCACCGCCTTCCACCGCGACGCGAAGACGGAGGCCGGCGTGAAGGAGACGCCGGTCCTGGCCGCCGCCGTATCGGCCGACAGGGCGACCTACACAGAGATCAGGTCCATACTGGACACGCTGCTCCTCCGGAGCTTCGGCGGGAGGCCGGGCTACTCCGAAGGGAGCATGCCCTTCCTGATCGAGGGCAGGACGGCGTTCTGCGAACTGGACAGGAGGCCCATCGGCTTCCTGGGAGAGGTGAAGCCGGAGGTGCTGGCCGGCTTCGGCCTGAGGATGCCCGTCGCCCTCCTCGAGATAGACATATCGTCCTTCCTCCCGTGAGACGAAGGGTATTTTACGCACCCCGGCGGACGAGAGGGCCATGTGGATCGGCTTCGCCCAGATGGAGGTCGCCAGGCGGAAGGAGGACAACCTGAAGAAGATAAAGAGGTTCATCCGGACCGAGAGGGCGGACCTCATCGTCTTCCCCGAGTACTGCATGGGCGTCGACGACAAGGGGATAAACCGGAGGCTCGTGTCGAGCCTGGCGGAGCCGGTGGACGGCCCCTTCGTCTCCGGAGTGCTGGACGTCGCTTCGTCGAACGGCGCGACCGTGGTGCTCCCGATCTATGAAAAGGCCAAGGAGGGCGTCTACAACTCCGCCCTCCTGATAGAGAAGGGGAAGCTCAGGGGGGCGTACAGGAAGGTGAACCTGTTCGACGCCCTGGGCTACAGGGAGTCGGAGTTCTTCTCCAACGGGGAGAAGGCGGTGACGTTCGACCTGAAGGACTGGAGGTTCGGGCTGATGATATGCTACGACCTGAGGTTCCCCGAACTGGCAAGGACGCTGGCCCACAACGGGGCCGAGGCCATACTCGTCCCCGCGGGCTGGTTCAGGGGGCCGAACAAGGAGGACAACTGGATCACGCTGCTCAAGAGCAGGGCTCAGGAAAACACCGTTTACATGGCGGGGGTGGGGAACTGCGCCAAGCCCTTCGTCGGCAGGAGCTCCCTGGTGGCCCCGGACGGGGTGCAAGAGCTGGACCTCGGGGTGGGGGAGAGGTTCATGGCAGTCGAGCTCGAAAAGGAGAGGATCGGCAGGACCAGGAAGGCGCTCCCCGTCCTGCAGCAGAGCAGGAAGGCGTCGTTCTGGCACGAAAGCATCTGAGCGCGCTCCAAAACTTAAAAGTTGGACTCCCAAGTTGGGTCGGGGCCGGTCGTCTAGTCTGGTCTAGGATGACTGCCTTACACGCAGTAGGTCAAAGGTTCGAATCCTTTCCGGCCCACTTAATATTAAGAGAATCCATTATCTAGAGCAGCTTTCTAACTGCTTTCCATGCCAGCCGGGAGCAAGTACAAGCACCTTCTCGAAGACCAGGACGTCAGACGATGGTACGAGAACCTAGAAGCCAAGTCGGTCATAACCGCGACCGTCTATCTCAGAACCCTCGGTCTATACTGCGGCCTAAAGTCAACATATACTTTGGCGCAAATCTTGCGCGGCTTTGTGTTCGACTCTTTGAACGGTCAATCGAAGATTTCGGCCAAAGGATAGATTGACTCTAACGGAAACGTCCCCCAAGAAGACACTCACAGAAGCGCGTTCGAAGAGGTTCCTGGACGGGTTCACCGACTTCATCCGGAGGATGGAGAAGGAGGGCAAAGCGGGCTCCTACGTTGAGAGATTCAAGAAAGTCGTCCTCTCGTGGACAGCTTACAACAATCTACAGGTCAAGCTGAAGGTGAATGTCAAAGGCAGTTCTGACACTCCCACCATAGCCAACGAGAGGATTCCAGGCAAGGACGAGCTCTCACGGATCCTCAGGATGGCATCCCCTGGACGAAGGGTGTCCGTAGCCATGATTGCATTTAGCGGGCTGAGGCCCGAGAGCCTTAGGGACTACCTCGGAACAGACGGAATCAGGCTTGAGGACTTGATCGAAGCAAGGTGTCCGCAAGAGGCGTCAAGTTCGAGAAGACCCCCACCATCCTGCTCGTGAGGGGGGCCCTGAGCAAGGCGAGGCACCCCTACTTCACCTTCGTTGGGAGCGAGGCGATTGACTACATTTCGGAGTCTCTTCAAGAGAGGGTGAAGCAAGGAGAGAAACTAATCCCCCAGAGCCCACTTCTGGCGTTCGACCCAAGAGGGGCAAGGAAGAATCGCTTCCTGAGGACCACCCTCGCGAAAAGAGACATCAAGGAGGCGATAACCAAGGCTGGCTTCACATGGAGACCGTACGTCCTCAGGGCCCATTGTGACACAAACATAATCATGGCCGAGTCGAAGGGGCTAATCTCACACCCGACCTCCAGTTCCTCATGGGGCACAAGGGAGAAATCGAAGCTAGGTATTCAACCAACAAGGGTGGGCTTCCACCCACCATGATAGAGGAGCTGAGGGACGCTTACAAGAAATGCGAACCCCTCCTATCGACAAAAGCAGAGACGGCAGGCGAGGAGCAAATTGAGAAGACTCTGAAGGAGCAGTTTCTCATGGTCGCGGGCTCCAAGAAGGATGAGGTGAAGAAGATGAACCTCGACGAGATGAGCGACGAGGAGCAGAGGCTGGTAGGCATGACGACAGGCAGCGGCTCAAGGCAGAAGGTCATCCCGGTTCAAGAGGAAGTCCTTCATCGAGCAGGGATACGACTACGTCGCATCGCTTCCTGACGGAGGGGCAAGGGTCAAGGTGCCCTTCTGACTGATGACCGGGCTTGGGTGGAACTCACGGCTGTGACCGTCTGTGCGTTCGAGGAGCTGAAGTTGTTGGCGCTGTTTCCGTGTTCTCATCGAATCTCTCTGTACGAACCGATTCGAGAGGGGAGCGTCCGCACAGAATTCGGTCGCCGGCTGGCATTTAGAAGGATGTTGATTTCTCCGAACTTGTGCTCTTCTTCGCTTTCCAACCTTTTGGAACCCCTACGGTGAATTACAGGAACCCTTGTGACCCCAACGGACTCCTTTCCCGTTTGCTGCCCAGCGCGCGAAGACAGTGGCAATGAACCCTCTACTATCTGCCGTTCTGGACGTCGCGAGAATCTTTATTACTTTAGGGGGTTAAGTGCTTATGGGGGTTAAGCAAAGATGCTCTTCGACCTGAATCCCAAGGAATCGCAGAAGGAGCTCTTTGGGAGAGAAGAGGAGTTGGGCGAGCTCGTCAGACTCCTCAAGGCCAGGAGGTGGGTCGCCGTCCTCGGCCCCAGGATGGTGGGCAAGACAAGCCTCGTCAAAGTTGCGAACACGAGGATAGACCAGAACGCTGTATACCTGAACCTCTGGGGAGCCAAGGGCACGCAGGGGTTGCTCAATGCCTTGGTGCACGGCCGGAACTCCTCGAGGGGCCTGCTGCAGAAAGTCAAAGACGGCGTGGAGAGGATTGAAGGTCTCTCCGTTGGTCCCGGTGGTGTCTCGGTGGCAGCGCCAAAGAAGCCCCTGAGAACCATGTGGGATCTCCTCAGCATGATAGGGAAGCAGAAGGGAAACTACGTGATCGAGCTGGATGAGGTTCAGGAGCTCGCGGTAATTTCGGGCCATCTGCTCAAGATGCTCGCAAACATCTTCAACACCTATCCGAACATGACCTTTGTCTTCACGGGCTCGATCTTTGGCCTGATGAGGACGCTGGTCGAACCAAAGTCGTCGTCTCCTCTCTATGGCCGGTCTCCTGCGAAGCTCTACCTCCGTCCCTTCGAGAAGACGAAGGCAATTGGCTTCCTGGACAAAGGCTTCGAGGAGTATGGCGTGGAAGTCCCTCAAGATATGATCGAGAACGCCATAGAAGAGAGTCTGGATGGGATACCTGGCTGGCTAGCGCTCTACGGGAACAGCGTAGCAGTCGGAAGGATGCCACTTGAGAAGGCGCTGAGCGAGACGGTCTCCGAGGGTCTGAAGATAGTGAGAGAGGAACTCGAACACTTCCTCGAAGGTAGAGACAGGTCAGCCTACCTTGCCGCCATGAAGGCCGCCGCAACCTCTGCTCGGTGGAGCGAAGTCAAGGGCGCGATGGAGGCAAGAAGGCGGTCACCGGTGAACGATGCAACCGTGTACAATGTCATCGAGGGCCTGAAGGCATCGATGCTGATAGACGAGCAAGAAAAGGTCTACAGGGTTAACGACCCTATGCTTCGAACCCTCCTATTGACCACGAAGATAAGTTAACGGGCATCTCCCTGTCGAATGGTTCTGCCTCTTCTCTTCCAAACCAATAGGCCAATCAAGGATGCCAACATGACGGCAGTGGCCCCTCTCCCACAAGAGGTACTTCCTGAGCCACGACCTTACCTTCCTCCCCAAAGGCTTCCTTGGGAGGACGGGGGAGCGACTACGGAAGTCCTGGGCGCTGAGCGCTCGAAGAGGGCCTGGGAGGTCGCCGAAAGGCTGGGGACATCCTACAGAGTTGACTCGAGTTGTGCGCGGAAGCCAGCGAAATCCCACTCCTCCCAGATCTCGATGATTCTTTTTGCTTCGATTCTCGCAATCAAGATTCCATGCGTACTGATTCTCCTCTTTGAAGGGGGCCAGCTCATGAACTGTCCGGTATGGAGTCCGGACCATCCATAGCGGATGACCACTCTGTCGCCTTCGACAATTTCGTCCTCAACAGTGAAGGATTGGTCAGAAAACGCCTCAGCTAGCTTCGCCGCAAATTCCTTGGTCTCTTTCGCTCCTCTTGTAACTGAAGGTTGGTGTTCGCGATAGTCAGGCGACAAGATTTCGTCAAGAGAGGCGCTGACTTCGCCAAACTTCATTCGCAGGTAGTTGCGCGCGATGTCCCTGTTCTCGACCATATCCGCGATGTGTACTGCTCCGCGCTTTCTTAAAGTGTCCTCCTGTCGGGGATTCGCTCCCTAAGCGCGCGCCCGCTTCACGGACCCCTTCGTAGCAGCTCACGGGGACGACCCTGGAACTCATCAGAACCGGCCTGTGGCCTACAAGTGACGACGGGATTCGCACTTCATCTTGGCGTCGAGAATCTCCGTGTCCTGATAGAGAGGACCGCGAAAGCAATCGAGCGTTTCTTGGGCTGCCGGTCCGCGCCCCTCCTCGTCTCCCGCTCCGGCTCGCTCCGACCGTGGCCGTCGCGAAAGTCTAACCGCTGCCCCTGTCCTGACAGGCGCGTACTGACTCGCTCCCGAACTGGTTTTTGAAGTAAATTCGAAGCTCGGAAGGAAGGTCAGGGTGAGCAGGTCCTACTGGGACTGCATAGTGACCATCAAGCATCCGTCGATGCGCGGAATGGAGGAGTCAGTCAAGGGCTAACTCACAGAGCCGGTAGAGGTCAGGAGAAGCAAGAGAGACCACAGCGTCCACCTCTATTATGTCAAGTCCAGCGCGGAGCTTCTCTGCTGCGCCGTCGTCAAGTTCTTAAATGGGGACGGCCTCATCGTTACGGCCTACTTGACCAAGAGGATGGTGGGGATTCGGTATGGAAAGAGAGATAGCGAGGGCGCTTTACTACAATCCAGATGCCGACACGCTCGACATCTGGCTCGGCGACCCGTCGAGCGAGGCCTACGCTGAGCCGCTCACCGAAAACCTGGTCAGCAAGCGTAACCGGCGTGGTGAGGTCGTCGGCTTAGATAGTCACCCTCGGCAAGCTCAACAGCGAAGACCTGAGGAAGATGCCCGGGGAAGCCAGAGTCTTGCTGAAGGAGAGCGCGGCAAGGCTATCCATCATTGGTCGCCCGCCCAAGTAGGCGAGAACGTCTGTGCTCAGGTCAAGGATTCGCTTAACTAATTGCATCCCTTCCGGCCCATCCGTCGAAACAGTTCGGAATGAGTTCCGTTTGACGTTTTTCTAAAGACGATCTCTGAGATGAGCCATCGTCGTGCAAAGCCGCACGCTCGGACGAGCAACGCCATTGTCTTCACATCGTTCTTGGGTTCATCCGCCCGACCCCCTCATCGGCCAGCCTGTCGAAGCTTGCAAGGACCTCCCTTTGCACCTTCGAAACGGCGGCATGCAAACTGCCAAAGGTTTGAACCTGGTTTCGAATCTGCGGGCTGGGAGTGGTATTCTGCTCTGTCTCCCAGCGTCCTCACGGAGTGCCCGTCCGGCAACCCCGTAAGGCCGTCTGCGAAGGCATCGAAATCCAGGACCGTGAGCTCCTTCGCTCTGGCTTATTTTAAGAAACGAATAAGGTGAAGTCCTTCTTGGTCGAGAACCTTTCATGCTGCCGGATTCGCAGGGTCGGCCGGGTTCATCGCTGCGAGCAGGACATCCGTTTCAATGAGCATGTGCGTTCTCCGCGAATCGGAGCGCGTATTTCATCAGTTCCCTTTCGGCCGCCTTTCTGAGCTTCGGCATCTCCCTTTCGACGCTCCCGAAGTTGAAATCTATTTCATCGCGAGTCCATGCAACAGTTCGAAACCATGAAGGCGTGGCATAGTTAAATATCCCACCTGTTCCTTTCTTATCCGTTGAAGGGCGTCATGGAATGGCTGACCGAGGCCGACCAGCCGGCTGTCCGTTACCTGACCATGCGGGACCTCCTGGATGCCAGCGAAGGAGACCTCCGGGAAGCCCGGAGGGCTATACCGTCCCGGGGCTGGGTCAGACAGATACTCGGGGACCGCCTCCCGGGAGGTTATTGGGTCGACGGCGAGAACCTCTACAAGCCCAAATACATCTCGACCAACTGGATGCTCCTCGTCTTATCGGACCTCGGCGTGACGAGGGAGCTTCCCTGGCTGGCCGAGTCGGCCGAGATGTGGAGGGACAGGTGTGCCAGGCCCGACGGCGGCTTCGACGTCGGCGACAGCAAGGCCAGCGAACTATGCCTGGTGGGGAACACGGCGAGGGCCCTTGTCAACTTCGGATACGCCGACGACCCCAAGGTGAAAAGCGCCTTCAGGTGGCTGGTCCGGAACCAGAAGCCCAACGGCGGCTGGCACTGCTGGGGGAGGAACGGCGTGATCGACGGCTGGGAAGGCATGAGCGCATTCGCGGCCTATCCGCGCCAGAAGTGGACGAAGGGCATGAAAGAAGCGGTGGACAGAGGCCTCGAATTCTATCTGGAGCGCGGCCTGCTGCATCAGGGGGCGCGCTACGACCCCTGGCAGAGGCTCCACTTCCCCTACCACTACTATTACGACCTGCTGGTCGGGCTCGACTTCGTCACGGCGCTGGGCAGGGGCGACGATTCCAGGGTCAAGGGCGCACTCCGGCTGCTCAAGAAGAAGAGGCAACGGGACGGCCGCTGGCAGATGGACGCCGTGCACCCGGACTTGCTGAACGCGGGCAAGCTGCCGAAGTGGTTCCCGAAGTATAAGGACAGGTTCAAACCCTTCTCCCTGGAGGCCGCGGGGGAGCCGAGCAAGATGATAACCTTGAGGGCACTGCGCGTCCTGAAGCGTACCGGCGAGCCGATGCCCGCCTGAATACTCCATGCTTCGTCCCGGCGTTCCCTGCATGCAAGAGGTGGGTCCCTGGATCTTGTTCAATTCGCATGCGTCCGAGCCACCAAACAATCCGGGTGGAAATCCCGGCGACCACAGAGTTCTCTCAATCTTCAGGCATGCTTCTTGCGAACCTTCATCTCCTCGGTGAGGATCCATGTCTTCCCGCCGTCGTGCGTTTCCTCCGAGTGCCATCTGAACGAACCTGGCCTGATTTCTGAGAAGGTCCATCTTTCGGGGTAGCTGCCATCCGTGGTTTTCCCTGCGAGCACGATCGCGCCTTTGACCTCTCTGGCGATAAAGGGCTGCACCGCGTGCTGGCGGGGAGATATCCATATGCTGTGCCATGCGTCGATATTTGAATCGTAAAATCGGACCGTCGTCCCTGCCGGGACAGCTTTGCCTGTCTTCTCGTCGATTATAGACCAGACATCCTGGACTGCCCTCCCCTCAAGAATCCACTTGAAGTGAATCTCCCCCCTCCGATGGATCTCTGTTCCATCAGGCTTTGGATAACGGGCTTCCACGATATCCCACTCGCCGACAAACTGCCCGAACAGGTCGAGTTTTCCCCTGAGTTCTGGCCACGGTCCCTCTGCGTCTAGCCCGTTGATTTTCCATGCCACTCCCCTCCGCCCAGGCGTCCTAGACGAACTCGCCATCGATGTGGCATTGTCATGTGTCCTCATAAGTTCACTCTCCCAGTTGACGGTCCTGACTCGGCATATCCAGTGAAAAGCACCCTGGGCGCGCCTGTGCGGCGAATTTCCGACCATTTTTCCAGTCGGAATTCCCGGGCTACTGCAGACCTATTCTGATTCCAAGTCTCAGTTGAGTGGTGGGTATATACCACAACATGCGCAATTGTCCCATGACAAGAAGATTTGAAACCCTCAGAGGCTCGGACTCTTGGAACCATGAGCAGGGGTTGCACCCCCTGCAAGGTGTGTCCCTTCCGGCCCGTCCTAAACACATCCTTAAATTTCCTACCCAAATCCTTGACCAGAGGTCAGGACCAGCGATGGCATAGCCATCTCAGGCCCACTCTTTGTGAGCACCCAGCGCGGTGAGCGAGTCGCTGGTGGCCACGATCATACGCGAGTCTGCCATGAGGTCGGGCGTCCAGCAGAGGAAGCCCGGCACAAAGCGCTACAGGATCCACGGCCACGAGTTCCGCGACACGTTCAGGACGACGTGCAAAGTGGCCGGTGTGGACGGCGCCGTCGCCGAGTTCCTCATCGGGCATGGAATAGACAAGTTGGGATACGACAAATCGCCGTGGGTCTACCCGGAGCACTTCAGGAAACAGTACCAGCTTCTTTAACCATACCTATGCGGCGAGGAGCAGTGGGTCTAGGTGCAGGAGGAGAAGAGGAAGGGGCTTGAGGATCGGATACAATCTCTCGAATCCTCCTTAACTCGTCTGACATCTGAACTAGGTCAGCAAGTAGCCGCTCAGCGTCAAGACCACAGCGAGGGCACTTCAAATGGCAGCTCCCTGAAGAAAGTGGTCAAGGCGGATGAGATTGGGAGCTACGTCGAGAAGGGATGGGAACCAATGTTCACGCTCGCTGACGGAAGAGTGATGATGAAAGAGGTAGCGTGAGCTGCCATGCATGGTAACTGAGTGTTCTGAGACAATTTAACGCCAGGTGGACGCCCGACCCGGTCTGGCTCGAGTCTCAGTTCAACAACTTCGGTGCAGCAATGAAGTATTGTATTATGTAATTGCATTCACGATTGATTGTAGCGCGCGTATTATAATCGTTATTTGATATGTTATTGAGTTCGCATTGCATTTGTAACAATTATAATTATAAAACAGCAGTTTGCTCCTAACCAAGAAGGAAATGTCGAGTAGTATCGCTCAGCAAAAATTGGGCGCATCGCTAACCAATTACATAGCAGATAACATCTCCAGAATGTTCCCAGGGTATAGCATAGTTTCCAGAAATATGATTACGCCGGCGGGTGAAATCAATTTCCATCTCAGGGACCAATCGGGCAATGATTTGTTAGTTGAACTGAAGGCTAACCGCATATCGAAAAGACAAATCGGTGAACTTGTAGCTCAATACATGTCAATAAAGAACATTGAACCCCGGCTTCACAATCCACGATACGTGATTGTCGGGCGCGACATCGATCGTAAGACGGCGTCGCAACTCAAGGATTTCGGAATAGAACCGAAGACGTACAAGGATCTGGAACTGCCGATCAAGCAACTCACGGAGTCGATAGCAAGTCGAAAGAAGGGCCAGGTTACAAGTGCAGAACTGCTAATAATAACGAAATGGAGGAATAACAACACGGCTGTAATCACACCAGACTCTGTCAGTCATGATTTTGGATTCGACCAGAATCATTCAAGACAAATCATTCACAATCTGGCCAAGAAACAATGGCTTGAGCGGGTCAGCCCAGGGGTCTACGCATTCATTCCCCTAGAGTATGGTGACCGGAGCAAAAGGTTCCCACCCATGGACGCATTTCTCATCGGGAGCAAGCTTGTCCCTCAGTATTATTTCGCCTATGCAACTGCCAATTCATACCACGGATTCTCTGGGCAGGTTCCGACGACCAATTTTCTTGCCGTTCGTAGGCAGAAGCATACGATTACTTGGAGAGACATGTCGTTCCAATTCGTTACCCTAGCAGACTGGAAGTTCTTCGGACATACATCCATGAGTTATGAAGGGTCTACGATTTCAATTGCAGAGCCGGAAAAAGCAGTGATAGATTCTGTTGACAAGTACTGGTACGCAGGGGGGATCGAGGAAGTAGTCGAGGTTGTGCGTCGGGCGTTCAAGAGCCTGAACTCCGAAAGACTCGTTGACTACGCGGCTAGGATGCGGTCGCACGCACTGTCTCAGAGATTGGGTTTCATACTCGACTTCTTGAGTCAAAAGGGGTTGATACAAGTAGAGAATTCGACAAGGAGCAGATTGCTGCAGCAGATTGGACGTTCACCGATCTACTTGTCATGGAGCGCCTCAAAGAAGGGTACGTACTCGCGAGTATGGCACGTGGTAAACAACTTCACAGATAGCGAACTGCTCAGCTAGGGAGTTGTTGAACAGATTGATTCCACGTGGGTCGCTGGACCAGTACGCTGCTGGCAGTGGGGTAGACCGCCGCACGGCTGGTCAAAACGTTGTCTTGACATACGTCTTGAAATTGCTGTTTGATGATTCTTCGTCGAAGAGATTAGCGGAGTCGCTCGCTTTCAAGGGAGGCACGTGTCTCAGAAAGATGTTCTTTGGTAAACCCTCGCGTTTCTCCACGGACCTGGACTTTACGGCGACACGTGGAAGCTATGACGAGATCAAGGCCGAACTCGGTGGACTTCTCAACGGACGGTCATTCTACGATCTGGACTTTCGGGTGAACGAATGGTATGACGGAGAGGAGAGAACGAGAGACACATGCGGGGCTCGCGTAGGCTATCGGACCGAGTTGCTCCAAGGTGAATTCAAGTTACAGGTGAGCTTCAGAGAAAATCGCGTAAAGCTGATCGCAGTCTCTTGTCAGGTGCAGCGCGGCCGTAAGCAATCCGCTGCGGACGGACCTCCGTGTCCGGAGCGGCCCTCTCTGGTCCGACCAGCTCCACCGCTCCCAGCACTTCCGTGAGCGGGGCCTCTCTCACCAGGGGGACGTGCGGCGCGGAGAAGAGCGGGGCAAAGTCCAGCGGTATCCGAAGGGCATGCAGGCCCTCTACCATGAATATGGATGCGCGCAAGACTGGAACGTTTCCGCCTCGCCCGCGGGGCGGCTTCAGATGGGGGTGAAGGGCCTGGGCTTCGCGAAGTCGAAGGCCTCCATCATCCCGTTCGCGGCGGCGTCTCTCGTGCTGAGCGGCGGCAGGCCGTACCTCGTCTCTATGAACCTGAGTATCGACGTGTGGTCGTTGACGGCTGTGTCGACGAACCCCTTCTTCGAATAGGGCGATATCACAAGGCACGGGACGCGGAAGCCGTATCCGTATTCGTCCACCTGCTTCGGAGGGACGTGGTCATAGAAGCCCCCGTAGTCGTCCCACGTGACGAAGATGGCCACCGAGTTCCAATATGCGGACGCCCCGACCTTGTTCACTATGTCGCCGGCCACAGAATCCTGCCCTGCCTGCACGTTCTTCGGAGGATGCTCGTCGCCGCCCGGCGCCCCTATGACCCAGGAGACCTGCGCCAGCCTATCCCGGGCGACGTCGTCGGCGAACCGGCCCGCGCCCGCGAAGTTAGCCGCGACCGACGGGGTCTTCTGGACGTACGAGAAGCTCTTGTACCAGCTGCTGAAGCCGTAGACCCGCCAGCTGACGCCTGCCTTGTCCAGCTCTTCGAAGACCGGCGGGAAGTTCAGGGTCCGG
>JAKAPW010000079.1 GCA_021811935.1 archaeon
AATCCACTTATCCTTTCGGCCAGTCGTCATATATCCGCCCTAATACGGTTTGTGAAAGAAGGATCCGCCCATCAACCGACTTTTCGCAGCGGAGATTTCGACCCTGAAATCTACCCCTCAACCGGAGACTTCGCAGAACCCAGCACGGCACTGGCCGGCGTCGTCGTTCAAAAGCATTGTTTCAAGTATCCCCTCCGCGGGACGGGCACCGGAGTACAGGATCATGAACCAGGAAGACGGATACGAAATAGCGCGCGTGCTGCTGCTCATCGGGGGGATACTGTCCCTCGTCTTCGGGGCGACGGGCCTGGCCCGCGGAGGCGCCTTCGACGGCCTGACCGGCCCCGTGCTGCTCCTGGTGGCCGGCGTCGTCGCGCTGTTCGCGACCTCCCGGGTCAGGGACCAGACCATCGCCATAGCCGTCACCATCCTCGGCCTCCTTGCCGGCGGTGCCGGGGGGACCATCGTCGCGCTTGCGGGTATACTGTCCATCGTCTCCAGGCACGCGCTGAAGCAGTAGCGCCCCCGCCTACCTACGTCGCGTCCTGGCGGTTGAACAGGCCGAACAGCAGGCCGCCAAGCGCCCCCAGCCAGGCGAGCAGCGACGCGAACAGCACGTACACGGTGTTCCCGCCGAAGACCGCGACCATCGTGTAGCCGGTGACGCCGAGCTGCGTGGGGTTGGTGAGCAGGATGTTCGCCACCGTCTGGGTGGCCATGACGGCCATTATCCTGCTCGATTCCGTCGGGTCGAGCAGGGTGAAGGACACGAAGTAGTCCGTCGCGTGGGTCAGGTTCAGCAGTATCCCGAGCTGCCCGAGGTTGGATATCACGGCGAAGAGGAACCACAGCGCGATGGCGACCCCCAGCGCCGTCTCCCTCCTCTTGGTGAGTATGGAGACGAGCATCGCCAGGAGGAGCATTATGGCGTTCAGGAGGACGGCGACCAGTATCGTCTCCCCCATTATGACGTAGTGCGAGAAGCTCACCCTGTAGGAGACGACGGCGGCCAGGCCGTATCCCAGGAGGACCACCCCCGTGGTGGCCAGGAGCAGGCCCGCCAGCTTCGCGAGCAGGTAGCCCCCCCTTGTGATGCGGGTGGAGAGTATGTATTCCAGCGTCCCGCTCTCCTTCTCCTGCACCACCGAAATGGCCCCCATGGGGAGGGCGAGCAGCGGGAGGTACGGGAAGGTGAGCGACACCAGGTACGACAGGTAGAGCGGCAGGTAGTCCGGCGGGAGGTACCGCGCCGAAAGCAGCACAAGCGTCGGAATGTTGATCGCCAGGAAGAAGAATATGATGCTGAATATGATGAGCCACCTCTGCCTGAGCGACTCCTTGAAGTAGTGGACCACCAGGACGGCGGGGTTGTACCTATCGGCCAGAGCCCTTCCCCTCGACCAGCTTCACGTACTCCGACTCTATGCTGAACCTTTCGATCACCAGGTCCTTGATCTCCACACCCTTCTTCGACACCGCGTCGACGAACGCCGCCTTGTCGGCCCCCCTGAGCGACACGGACAGCCACCCGTCCCTGAAGCCGGCCTTCTGCCCGAAGCCGGCCGCCACCTCCTCCACGAGCGGCACCGCCGACTCATCGACCTTCATGTGCACCTTGTCCGTCATGCCCAGCTTCCCCTGGATCTCGCTTTCCGTCCCCTGGGCCAGCACCCTCCCCCCGCCCAGGACCACCGCCTTGTCCGCGAAGGCGTCGAGCCCAGAAACGTGGGTGGATATCAGAAAGGACTTCCCCTCGTCCCTGAGCATCTGGAGCATCCTCTTGAACCCGAGCTGCCCCTCCATGTCTATGTTGCTCGTCGGCTCGTCCAGTATGAGCAGGGGCGGGCCGCCCAGGAGTGCTATGCTCAGCCCCAGCCTCTGCCTCATCCCGCTCGACAGCGCCCTGACCATCTTGTCCTTGTGCCCCAGGAGGTCGGCCGTCCGCAGCGCGCCGTCGACCTCCGACCTGTCGACGCCCTTCAGGCTCGCCATCAGGCTGGCGTGCTGGGCCACCGTGAGCGTCTCATAGTACGAGGAGAGCTGGGGCAGGTAGCCTATCTCCGCCCTGGCCTCGTTCCCCTTCCCCCTGATGCTCTTTCCGTCGACCAGCACCTCCCCCCGGAACTTCAGCAGGCCCAGTATGCACTTCAGGATGGTCGTCTTCCCCGCCCCGTTGGGCCCTATGAGCAGGACCGATTCTCCCCTTCCGACGTCGAAAGACACGCCGTCCAGGACCCTCTGCCTGCCGAAACTCTTCGTGAGCCCCTGGATGCTCAGTATTGGACCCATCGCGCGACAGCGTGCGCGTAGCGGTACGGCCCATTACATATTTCTTTCGTGCGTCCGTCGTCTGCGGCGCGCCATGTCGACGGCCTCGGCTATGCCGGCCACGGGCAGGCTGAGGAGGAAGGTCCACCCGAAGAAGTACAGAGAGATGGCGTACGGGAGCGGCGTCGGGCTCCCTGTCCCGAGGCTCTCCATCGCGAAGACGCTGGCCACGAGGCCGGCCATGGTGACGGCGAAGACCGCCAGGCCCCACTGTATCGGGCGCATACGCCGCCCGAGCCCCGGCCCCGATTTATCCCTTGCCGTCGTTCCGGCGCCGCGACGGGCGGTTGCTTTAAATCGAAAACGTTTCTGAGCCCGGTCCGGTTGGATTACGAGGAGAAGGTGAAGGAGTTCTACGGCGGGTTCGTCCAGGGCGAGTGGAAGAGGCTCGTCTCGGACCGGTACCACAGGCTCGAATATGACACCACGCTCCGCTACCTGGAGAAATACCTGCCGGGCAAGGGGCGGGTGCTCGACGCGGGCGGCGGACCCGGCAGGTACGCGATGGAGCTGGCGAGGAGGGGCTACGACGTCGCGCTCCTCGACATAACGCCCGCGAACCTCCGGTTCGCCAGGGAAAGGGCGCCAAGGGCTAGGATGGAGTTCCTGCAGGGCTCCGTCGTGGACCTTTCCCGGTTCGCGGACCGGAGCTTTGACGCCGTCCTCTGCCTCGGGGGAGTCCTGTCCCACGTCGTGGACCCGACGGACAGGGAGCGGGCCGTCCGGGAGCTGGTGCGGGTCGCGAAGGACGGCGCCCCCATCTTCGTCTTCGTGATAAACAGGACGGCCGTGCTCCTCACCTTCCTCCTGAAGGACCAGGACCATATCGAGCTGCCCGTCTTCGAGAGGTACCTGAACACCGGCGACTACTACGGGGAGTTCGCGTTCACAGCCCACCACGGGTTCCTCCCCGAAGAGCTGCGCGGGCACTTCGAAGGGAGGAGGGACGTCAAGGTCCTGGAGACGGTGGGGCTGGAAGGGCTGTCGTCGTCGCATCCGAAGGAGACGATAAGGCTGGCCAGGAACGGGCCGAGGTGGCGGATCTGGCTCGAGGCGCACTACAAGACGTGCACCCATCCTTCGGTGGTCGGCGCGAGCGAGCACATACTGGCGATATGCAGGAAGACGGACCCGGCCTCCGGCAAATCCTAAATACGGGGGCGCCGACGCAACCTCATTCATGCCCCGGCCATGGCGCCTCGCCTTCGTCCTCGCCATGTTCGCGCTGCTGCCTCTCGCCGCCGCGCTCTCCCCCGGCGGGGCCGGCGCGCAGTCCGCCTCCATGAACTGGTCCTACCCCGCCTATGACGCGTACAACACGAACTACGACCCCCAGGGGACGATCACGGCCTCCAACGTCGCGGGGCTCCAGGTCTCCTGGGTCTACCAGGTCCCCCTGGACCCGTTCGACATAGCGGGCGCGCCCCCGGCGCTGGGGATAGAGACGACCCCCCTGATCGTCAACGGGATAATATACGTCGCCACCCCCTACAACAGGATAATCGCCCTCAACGGGGACAACGGCAGGGTGGTCTGGTCGTACCAGGTCAACATGAGCGCCTTCGTCAAGGACCCGTGGTGGTCCCACGCGTACACGATCAGCAGCCTCAGCTACCACGACGGATCGGTCTACATGATGGCTTCGGACACCTCGGTCTACGGCTTCGACGCGACCAGCGGCGCGGTCACCTTCTACCTCCCGCCCGTGGCCGCCAACATATCCGGCAACACGGGCCAGTACTACGGCGAGAAGGCACCCATATTCTACGGGGGGGAGATGATAGTCCGCGCTTCGACCACGGACTACGGAGGGAGGGGCTTCGTCTCCGCCTACAACATGACCACGAAGGAGCCGGTATGGACGTGGTACTCCGTCCCACCGGCCGGCGGCTCCCCCGGCTGGGACAACCAGTCTTCGCTCGGGAACATCGCGCCCTATCCGGGCGACTGGGGGAACACGTCCCTCATAGGAGGGGGGGCGGCGTGGGGGCTGATCGCGCTCGATTCGCAGCACGGCATACTCTACTTCTCCACGGGCCACCCCTCCGGGGTCTACGACGCCTCCCTCAGGCCGGGGCCGAACCTCTACGCCGACTCCGTCATAGCGCTGAACGCGACGAGCGGCAGGTTGATCTGGTACTACCAGATCAACGCCCACGACCTGGTGGAGCATGAGGGCGGGTGGAGCGTCATGCTGGCCAACGTGACCGTGAACGGCCAGGCCAGGGAGGTGGTCATACAGCCGGCCAAGAACAACTACATCTACGTCCTGGACGCGATGACGGGCAGGCCGGTATACGCCCCGATACACGTGGGCTCCCCCTCGTCCAACGCCCCGAACGACAACGCGGGCAACGGCGCGAACATGACGGAGTCCCAGCGCTCGATCGTCGGCAAGGCGATCTGCCCCGGCCCCGACGGCGGGATAGAGATGGCCCCCGCGCTGGCAGACGGCGTCCTCTACGTCGTCAGCCAGAACGCCTGCGGCATGATGCAGCCGGGGCCCGTGACGTACAAGGGCCAGACCATAAACGGCTTCGTGTACACGGGGAGCCCCTCGTCCGCGCAGAACTCCACGCTGTACGCCATCGACATGTCGACGGGCAAGACGCTGTGGCAGTTCGCCATGCCCTACAGGTACCAGGCGGCCTCGGCCGTCGCCTCCGGCGGGGTGGTCTACGTCGTGGACAGGGGGGGCGACCTGTACGCCCTGGACGCCCAGACGGGCAAGGTGCTGAAGTCGGTGAGCCTGGGAGGCCTCGGGGCCGCCGGCGTCTCCATGGGCACGACGCTTTCGGGCGGGGTGGAGCTGGTGGTGCCGGTGGGGGGCGGCGACCTGCCGCAGGCCACCGGTGGGATCGTCCTCGCCTTCGCCCTCGGCGCCGGGGCGTCCCCCGGCCCTTCGTCGGGCGTCGTCTACGTCGCGGGAGCGGTGGTGGCCGCCGGCCTGGTGGTCGCCTACGCACTCAGCCGCAGGAGGGGGAACGCAATACCCGCGCCGGCGGGCGGCTAGCGCCGGGCGGCTCTCCAAACGCTTTTAAGAGGAAGGCGCGGCGTCCTGTTCATGAACAGGGCGCTCGTCTCGCTGGGCGCGTTCTTCCTCGCGCTGGGGCTCGTCATGCCCCAGCTGCTGGGGGAGCTGATGACGGTGACCTTCAGGGCGGCCATCCCGCCCTGGCTGGCCGTGTCCCTGCCGCTCGCCGTCCTGGGGGGCGCCCTGGCCCTGGCGGGGCTGCGGTCCGGGGGCTGGGGGACGCTCGACAGGCGGACGCCGGCCAGGTACTTCGGCTACGCCACCGTCGTCAACTCCGTGGCCGCGGTCGCCTTCATCCTGCCCGTTCTTCTCCCT
>JAKAPW010000016.1 GCA_021811935.1 archaeon
CGACGGCCGGCCCTTCCGGGCCGCGCGCGTAGCACTTCCCGCGATGCCTGTTCCACTCCGGAAGTCCGACTACCTCCTCCCCGCAGCTTCTGCAATGGAACACGGCGCGCGAAACCGAAGGAGCTGCGCCTCTCCTCCGGGGCCCCGTTCCATGATGCCGGACCTCCAGTATGTGGTCTCCTTCTTTCAGTTCCCCGGCCGCCTTCCAGCCGGAAGTGGTGTAGACAGGGTGCTCCTCCGTCAGGAAGACCCTCCCGCCTTTACTGTAGCGTATCTCCCATATCCTGGCCTCCCTCTGGCCGACATGTGTGACTATGTTGGGCCGTATGCGCATTTCGTTTTCCGTGTCATAAGACCACACCGAATCCCCCACGGAGAGCCTCTCCACATCCTCTTTCCGTCCGTCCGACAGCATGATCTTCGTTCCGGCCGGATGGCAGAGCCAGTTACAGCCTGTCGTCGCGATGGAGAATATCTTCGAGCCGGGTCTGTAGTGGACCACCGGCTTCTTCTCGATAGGGTCGATGTGGCCCGCTATCACCTTGCCGTAGACCAGGAGGTAGAGCTTGCCGTTCACCACCCCCCTGACGCCGCAGAGCCCTATCTGCCCCTCCCCGATCTGGCAGAGCCTCGCACATGCCGTGCACTGGACGCGCCCGCTCGGGAGCCGCCGGTAGAGCCTGGCCTCCTTCCCCATGGGCTCGGTGAGTCTGGCGGGCAGCATCTCACCGTGCCGAACACCCGCCGGCCTTTATCCTTTCTCAAAAAAGAGATAAGGCCGCTCGTCCCGATGCCGCAGGCATTGAAGGTGGGGAACTGCGCCTTTCCGGACGACGCCCTCTTCGACGTGGAGAACGGCACCTGGGTGAGGCTCCAGGGCGGCACGGCCGTGGTGGGGGTGACGTCGGTCCTGGGATGGCTCTCCGGCAGGCTGACGGCCGTGTCGTTCAAGGAGAGGGGGAGGCTCTACCAGAGGGGGAAGGGGCTGGGAACGGTCGAAGGGCCCAGGCACTTCGAGGTGGTGAGGTCGCCCCTGACCGGGACGGCGGTCGACTTCAACGCCGAGCTGACCGGCAGGCCATGGCTGGTCAACAAGGACCCATATGGGGCCGCATGGTTCGCGAAGGTCAGGCCCGCCGCGCTCGAGGAGGAGGCCGGTGTCCTCCTGGACGCCGGGGCCGCGGCCGCGGCGCTCGGGGAGAAGATAGCACAGCTCAGGGTCCGATGCTTCGACGAGTTCCCGGACGTGGAGATGTTCGAAGTCGGGTCCGGTTGCTCGGCCGTCCTGGTCAGGCTCAACGACATCGTGTCGAAGGCCGAGGTGGGCACCGTGGTCCACGTCGTCAGCGACGAGCCCACCGCCTGGATAGAGATGGTGAGGTGGTCGGACCAGACGGGTCAGGCGCTCGTCGAGACGAGGGAGGAGAAGCCCCTCACCCACTTCCTGGTGAAGAAGGTGACGGAGTGGAAGACGGCCTGACCCGTCACTTCTCGACGGGGGACCTCACGGAGTTGCCCCACTCCGTCCACGAGCCGTCATAGTTCCTCACGTTGGGGTACCCCAGCAGGTACTTCAGGACGAACCAGGTGTGGGACGACCTCTCGCCTATCCTGCAGTAGGTTATGACCTCCTTGTCCTTCGTCACGCCCCTGGAGGAGTACAGCCGCTCCAGCTCCTCCCTCGGCTTGAAGGTCCCGTCGGCGTCGTTGACGGCCTGGGCCCACGGTATGTTCGCCGCGCCCGGTATGTGGCCGCCCCTCTGCGCGTGCTCGTTGGGGTACTCCGGAGGGGCCGTCACTTCGCCGGTGAACTCCTTGGGGCCGCGGACGTCCACCAGCACCCTGTCCTTGGCGTTGTAGACCTGCCTGACGTAGTCCCTGTAGACACGGAGCCTTTCGTCTGCCCCCCTGGCGCGGAAGGTGGCCGGCGGGAAGGTCGGCACGTCCTTGGTCAGGGGCTTGTCCTCCAGCAGCCACTTCTTCCTGCCGCCGTTCATGAGCTTCAGGTTCTCCACGCCGTGATATCTGAAGGTCCAGAAGGCGAACGCGGCGAACCAGTTGTTGAAGTCCCCGTACAGCACCAGCGTGGTGCCTTCCGATATGCCCGACCTCCCGAAGAGCGCCTCCAGCTGCTCCTTGCCCAGTATGTCCCTTGTCAGCGGGTCGTTGATGTCCTTTCTCCAATCGAAGAGGACGGAGTTGGGCACGTGCCCCTGGACGTAGTTCGAGGTGGGGTCGTAGTCCACCTCCGCTATGCGCACCGCCGGGTCGGCGATGCGGCGCTCGACCCAGTCGACGTCGACCAGGACATCTTCGTCCGCATAGGATTCGGCTGCCATAAGCGGTTTATATCGTCCGGCCGCCCTTATTTATATGTATCTACATTTTATCCAATTAGTTTGTCTATAGTCTGGTTTTACATGATAAAGTCATTTATTATCGCAGGAATTATATACAAAAATTATTCATCCGTTGCCTTCGAAGCGCTGTACACCGCCCTGTAGGCGGAAGACAGGCGCTCCCCGAACGGCCCCCTCGTCCGCAGGAAGTACTCCTCGAAGGCGCGTCTGTCCTTCCGTTCGACGAGGCCGGCCAGGTCGTCCAGCGACCGCTGCAGCTCCCGAATCGCCCCGGCGGAGTGCCTGTTGTGCACCTGGAGGTCCGAGCAGAGGGAGGGGTCCTGGGAGAGGACCGCCTCGGCAAGGGTCAGCTGCATCGACGCGAAGGGCGTGGCCAGGCGCATGAACTCGTCCAGCCCCGAACCCGCCACCGACCTCGCGTACGCGACGTTCAGGGCGTGGGTCAGGGAGATTATCCATGACATCATGCGGTCGTGCTCCTCCGCGCCGACGACCAGCAGCTTCATCCCTGGGAACAGGTCCCTCGCCACGGCCTCCTCCTTCGCCCTGCTCCTGAAGGGGACGAGCGCCATCCTCGCTCCCTTGAGCGAGCCAGGGGCGGGCCCGAAGAGGGGGTGGAGCGAAAGTATCGTCTGACTGGCGCCGCGGAGCGCCGCGGATTCGAAGAGGTCCCCCTTTATCGAGGATATCTCGGCGATCGTCGCGGTAGGCTTCATCCTGGGCAGCAGGCCGAGCACCACGCCCGTCGTCCTGTCGAGCGGCACCGACACGAGGGCGACGTCCGCTTCGCCGAGCGCTGCGCCTTCCGTCCCCTGGTAGCGGAACCTCCTGTGCCGTATGGCGGGCCTCCTGGGGTCTATCCCGTAGACAGTGTGCCCCCCGGCAAGGAGGTGGCGGGAGAAGAGCGTCCCCATGCCTCCGGAGCAGCCGAGGACGGCGACCTTCAACTGAGCAGCTCTCCCATCAGCCTGACCCCTTCCAGGATGCTCTCCGTCGGTCCCCCCAGGGAGACCCTGAAGAACTCCGGGTAGTCGCCGAACGAATTGCCGGGGACCACGGTCACCCCCTTCTCCCGGAGCAGCCTCCCGGCGAACTTCGACGGCTCGGGGACGTCGGCTGCCACCCCGGGGAAGACGTAGATGCCCCCGTCCGGCCTGTGGTACCTGAGCCTGGGCACTCGGTCCAGGGCTTCGCACGCCCTGTCCATCCTCTCCTGCATCTCTTCGGCGTTCTTCCGGACCTCCGCGTCGCAGCCGAGGGCGGCTATCGCCGAATGCTGCAGGAATTCGGGGAGGCTCGTGAACGAAAGCGCCTGGAAGTTGACCATCTTGCCTATCAGGCTCGCCGAGCCCACCGAAAAACCGAGCCTGAACCCCGTCATTGCCCACGACTTTGAGAAGGAGCCCACGTACAGCCAATCGTCCAGGTCGTGGTGCAGTATCGTCGGGACACCGACCCTGGAGTACGTGTCGTAGATTTCGTCGCTTATCAGCGTGATCCCGGCGTCGCGCGCGACCTTGACCAGCGCGCCGAAGGTCTTCTCAGAGACGACCTTGCCGGTCGGGTTGGACGGGTAGTTCAGGATCATGGCCCTGGTGTCCTCCCGTATCGACTCGGCTATCTTCTGCACGGGCGGCTCCCATCCCTCTTCGAACGTCGTCTTGATCGCTATCGTCCTGGCGCCGAGCTGTTCCAGTATCTGCTTGTACGCGGGCCAGCTGGGGTCCACCACCACGCAGCTCCCCCCCCTCTCCATCAGGGAGGCCAGGGCTGCGTATATCGCGAACCTCCCCCCCGGGACGGCCACGAGCTGCTCCTCCCCGGCGCGGAAGCCGTACTTCCTCATCAGGAAGGACCGCATGGCGGAAACGAGTTCCGGTATCCCCCTGGCGCCCGTGTAGTGCGTCTTCTTCGCGCGCATGGCGCTCTCCGCCGCCTCGACGGCCGCGCGCGGAGGGGCGAAGTCCGTTTCGCCCACGTCCAGCCTGACGAGCTTCCTGCCCTGCCTCTCCAGTTCCTTGGCCATGGCCATGATGGCGGTCGGCGTCTCCACGGCGTCGGGCCCCCTGCGCTGGACCCTCTTGGCCTCGGCTATCAGGAGGGTCAGCACCTTGACCCCGGTCTGGATGTCCATGCCGTTCTTCTTCGATTCGCGCACGACCAGGGAGAGGAGCTCGTTCTCCGTCCTGGCGTCGTCCACCGGCAGCGATTCGCTGCTCTTTATCTCCCCTATCCTCTTTGCCAGGTCGTTCCTCCTGGCCACGAGCCGCATTATCTCCGCCGTCGTGTCGGCGACCTCCTTCCTGAGGCCCTTCAACCTGTCCTCCGTCATCACCGGCCGCCCTCCAGCACCGGCGGGATAAACCCTCCCCTGATGGCCAGGTCGGCCAGGACGAGCGCGGCTGCGTTCTCCACCACCGGCACCGCCCGGGGGACCACCGTCGGGTCGTGCCTGCCGGGGACCCTGAACTCCGTGTCCACCTTCTTCGACATGCTGACCGTCCTCTGGAGGGACGCGATGGACGAGGTCGGCTTGAAGACGACCCTGAACCTGAGCGGCATCCCGTTGGTCAGCCCGCCCAGTATCCCGCCCGAATTGTTGGTGTGCGTCACCACTTTCCCCCCTTCGTAGAAGAAGGGGTCGTTGTTCTCGGACCCCTTCATGCCGGCGGCGGCGAAGCCGGAGCCGAAGTCCACCCCTTTCGCGGCAGGTATGGAGAGCATCATCCTGGCGAGGTCCGAGTCCAGAGACGAAAAGACGGGCTCCCCGACCCCCACCGGGAGGTTCAGGGCTACGCATTCGACGACCCCCCCCAGGCTGTCCCCGGCCCCCCGGATGCCTATTATCTCCTTCTTCATCCTTTCCGCGACCTCCGGGTCCGGGCACCTGACTTCGTTGGAGTACCTGTTCCGCCTGATCTCCTCTATGGTCGGGTCCCCGACCCTGGTCCCCCCTATCTCGCGCGTGAACGCCAGTATCTCCACCCCCAGCGCGTCCATGAGTAGCTTCTTGGCTATCGCGCCGCCCATGACGAAGGTGGCGGTTATCCTTCCGGAAAACCTCCCGCCGCCCCTCCAGTCGTTGAAGCCCCCGTACTTCACCCTGGCGGTGTAGTCGGCGTGGCCGGGCCTGGGCTTGTCCTGTATTTCGAGGTACGCCTTGGGGTCCTTGTCCGCGTTCCTGATCAGCATCGCCACGGGCGCCCCAGTGGTGAAGCCGCCGAAGACGCCGGACAGCACCTCCACCCTGTCCTCCTCCCTCCTCTGGGTGGTGACTATCGAGGTCCCGGGCCGGCGGAGGTCCAGCTCCTTCTGCACGTCTTCTTCGGAGATGCGAAGGCCGGCGGGGCAGCCGTCCACCACCGCCCCGACGCAGCTGCCGTGGCTTTCCCCGAACGACACGAGGACGAAGTTCTCCCCGTATATGTTGCCAGTCAAGAGACCACCTCGGCCCCGATCTTCTTCATGTCGCCCAGGAAGCCCGGGTAGGAGACGTCCACGCTTTCGGCGCCTTCGACGCTGCATCCGCCGGGGACGGCCATCGACACCAGGCAGAACGCCATGAACAGCCTGTGGTCGTCGTGGGCGTCCAGGCTGGCCCGCCGCAGCTCCCTGCAGGGCTCTATCACCATGCCGTCCTCCCTTTCCGTCACCCTGGGTCCGAGCTTGGAGATCTCCATCGCGAGCATGGCTATCCTGTCCGTCTCCTTAAAGCGTGCGTGGGCCACCCCCCTTATCTCGAGCGGCTCCCTGCACTTCAGCGCTAGGACCGAGAGCGGGGGGAGGAGGTCGGGGGAGTCCCCCAGGTCGAAGGAGCCGCCGCCCAGGCCCCCTCCGGACGATTCGACCGTCAGGCGTCCGTCCCCCCCGTCGACCTTGCAGCCCATCTCCCTGACTATGTCGACCATCTTGGAATCCGCCTGCGGGAGGGAGGGGTTCACCCCGGATATTTCGACCTTCCCCCCGAGCATGGCGACGGCCGCCATGATGAAGGCGGCGGAGCTGAAGTCCCCCGGGACCTCGAAGGTCGCGGGGGTGTAAGACTGCCCCGACTCGACGGTGAAGCGCGTGTGGCCCTCCGCGGCGACCCTCACCCCGAAGGTCCTCAGCATGGAGAGGGTCGCGTCCACGTACGGCTTCGACTCGGGGTTCGTCACCAGGAGGTCCGTGTCTCTGCGGGCCAGGGGGGTGGATATGAGCAGGGAGGAGACGAACTGGGAGGAGACGTCCCCCCTCATGGTCGCCCGCCCGCCCGGCATGCCGCCCCCCTTGACCACGACGGGGGCCCTTCCGTTGCCGGGGGCGGATATCGCGCTCACGCCCAGCTCCCCCAGGGCGTCCAGCAGCGGCTGCATGGGCCTGGACCTGACGCTGCCGTCCCCGGTGAGCACGGTGTAGCCCGAAGGGGCTAGGGCGAAGGCGGAGGTCATGAACCTCAGGGTGGTGCCCGAATTCTCCGCGTTCACCACCGAAGGCGCGGCGCTCGGCCCGCAGCCCGTTATGGCCAGGCGCCCGTCTTCGTCCCCTATGTCCGCGCCCATGGCGCGGCAGGAGGACACGGTCGCCCCGGTGTCCCGGGAAAAGAGCGGGTTGCCCACCGTGGAAGTGCCGCGGGCGAGCGACGCCATCAGCACCGCCCTGTGCGTGTAGCTCTTGCTTGGCGGAAGGGTCAGGGAACCCTCCAGCATCCCCCTCCCCTTCACTATTACGCTAACCAGCCCCGATCAGCTCCCCCGCGGCGTCGGTGGTCTCCGTCTCGATCACCAGGCTCCCGTCCCTCCCCCACGCCTCCTTAAGGCCGTTCGTCCCCGCCCCCTCCGGAAAGACGGCGGCCACCGCCGGGCCCGTCCCGGACAGCCCCGCCCCCAGGGCTCCGCCTCGCACCGCCTGAAGGGCGGGTTCGCTCTCGTATCCGAAGAGGGAGGAGCAGAGCAGGCCGTTGAGCGTCATGGCGGGCCAGTGCATGCCGGCCATGCTCATGTCGAACACGCCGTCCGCTACGCCCGCGAACTTCCTGACCAGCCCCAGGTCGGCCGTCCCCCTGTTGCTCCCCGTCGGGGGCACCTTGATGAGCACCGCGAGCCTTTGCTCCGACGGGGAGGAGCGGAGCAGCAGCCTCTTCGAGTTGTCGCAGTGGTTGACCCCTCCCAGCAGGCAGGCCGCCGCGTCGTCCATGGCGCCCGTGACGCTCACGCCCGTGGCCAGGGAAGCGTCGACGCTCCATCGGAGCAGCTCCTCCGGCCGATACCGCCGTTCGCCCAGGGCGGAGAGGACGGCGAGGGCCACCGCGACGGACGAAGACGACGAGCTCTTCAGCCCCCTTCCCATGGGTATCTCGGTCGAGACGTCGATCCTGCCGCCGAAGCCGGCGGGCTCCCCCCTGGACGCGAGGACCAGCTCGGCCGTCCTGACGAGCAGGGGCGAAGACACGCTCGCGCCGTTCGAGCTGACGCTCCACCCGCCGGCCCCCCGGCTCATTTCGACGGCCGCTTCCGTCCCCAGGGCCACGCCCACGGCGGCCCCCCTTCCCGAGGGTATGGCGTTGACTATGCTCACGGCGCCGTGGCACCTCCCTCTGCCCTTCAAGTGGCCTCCACCTTCAGGAAGGAGAGCAACGCCTCCCTCATGGTTCCGCGCGGCGCCTCCCTCCCCGTCCAGATCTTGAACGACGACGCCCCCTGCTCCAGCAGCATCTCGTGGCCGCGTATCACCTTCCTGCCCGAGTCCCTCGCGGCCGCGACGAGCCCTGTCTCGGCCGGCTGGTACACGGCGTCGAAGAAGACCTCCGCCCTGGCCGCCAGCGCGAGCAGCCTGCCGGGGACCTCGCCTCCATGCGAACCCAGGGGCGTGGCGTTGAACATCAGTTCGAAGCGCGGCAGGTCGGTCGCGTCCACGCCGAACAGCCCCACCTCCATCCCGCGAAGGGGCATCTCCAGGAGGCTGCGCCCCTTCTGGAGGTCCCTCACGAGCACGGACACCCTTCTGCACCCCATCTCCCTCATGGACCAGAGGAAGGCCCTCGCGGCCCCCCCTGCCCCCAGCAGCAGGGACGAGGCCGGCCCGCCATCCCCGAAGTGCGACCGGAGGGGCCTGGTTATCCCGTCGACGTCGGTGTTGTACCCCGTGTACGCGCCGCCCGCCCTCTTGACCGTGTTCACTGCCCCTATCGAGCGCGACGCGCGGTCGACCCTGTCGAGGCGCTCCACAACGCCCACCTTGTGCGGTATCGTCACGTTGAAGCCGTCGAAGCCGCCCCTCCTGATCGCCTCCATCCCCCCGTCCAGGTCCTGGCCCACGCTCAGAAGCGTGTATTCCGCGGGGATGCCCAGGGACCGGAAGGCGGCGTTCATCATGTGCTGCGAAGGGGAGGAGTCGACCAGGCCGCCGAGGAGACAGTACCTCCGGAGGTCAGAGGGTGATGACATCCAAAGCCTCCTTCAGCAGCGCGATCGAGGGCTGTCCGGGCGCGGCGGGCCTTCCGGGCAGCGAAGCGTAGGCGAACGGGCTCCCCGCGGCGGCGCTCCCTATCCTGGAGGGAAGGCCCTTCCCGCCCATGCAGAAGGCGACCAACTCCGTCGCCACCGCCTCCCTGTACAGCTCCAGGACGGCCAGGTTGTCCTGGAAGCTCCTGGCGGTGTACACCATCTTGACCACCCTTCCGTAGCGCGCCGCCTCCCGGTAGACGTCGAGCATCTTGCCGCGGTCGGGGGGAGGGGAGGCGTCGTGGTATGACACGACGAGCCGCCCGGCCCCGCTGGCCATCTCCCGGGCCGCCTGGGGGTCGGCCCTCGCCGAGGCCAGCTCGATGTCCACGGCCGCGGGGCGTTCCCTCGCCAGCCCCCTGAGCAGCTCGATCCTGGACCCCTCCCTCCCGCACGTCCCGCGCGGCGTGGGCCGTGCCGTGAAGATGGCCCTCTTCCTGAACTCGAGGAGCTCCCGGACGTCTTCGAACTCCCCCGCGCGCAGTCCGTCGAGCCTGAATTCCACCATGTCCGTGCCCAGGTCGAACGCCGTCCCGGCGTCGGCAAGCATCGATTTCACCGTCCTGGCCATTATGGTGGTGCATATCTTGCACCTCGCCCCGGTCGTTCCTGTGGACGACTCGATCAGCACTCCAGTAGGAACTCGTCGATCTCCATGCCGAAGTGCCTGCCCTGGGTGTCCACCGCGTGGACGAGGACCCTGTCCCCGACCTTGAGGTCCGTGACGGCGACGGGCGAATCGCCGGGCGTCACCAGCCTCACAGTCTCGGCCTTCTGCAGTATTATCGAGCCCGACCTCCCCTCCGCCTCGGCTTCCACGAGGGTCATCGGACGCCGTTCCAGCTTCACGCGGCCGACGGAGACGGTCCGGGTTGCCCCTTCCTTCGAGACCGCCTGGACGTTCATCCCAGCCCTGAGCTCCGAGAGATAGGAGGTCCTGCCTTCGCCCAGCAGGTAGCTGTGCACGGCCCCAGCGTTGACCCTGAAGGGCCGGGTGGGGATGTATTCGGACCGTATGGTCTCGCTGTGGACCAGGAAGAAGAAGTCGGACTTGCTCCCCACCAGCATGCCCTCGCCCTCCTCGAGCATCGACGTGGTGTCGACGCACGCCCTGTCCCCCATCCCGATGTCGGCCACGCGGGTCACCACGGCGGGCGTGAGCTTCCTCCGTCCGCCCCGCAGGAAGGAGAGCAGCTCGCTGTCGACCGACGGGAGGACGGCGGCGGGCACCACTATCCCGTCCACCCCCTTCTCCAGGACGGAGAAGGCAAGCCGCGCCTCGTCCCTGCTGTCTATGTAGGCGAGCAGCTTGCTCGCCGTCCCGTTGAATGCGGCTATGAGGTTCTCGAGCGGTATTACCTTCCAGTCGTTGCACCTGACTATGACCCTGCCGTGCCCCGACTTGGCCGCGTCTATCCCCTTCTGCACGTCTGCCGGGCCGTGCACCTCTATCCACACGGCCGTGCGCGGGCCGCCCGGCTTCGACGGGTCGGTCAGGGCCACGTCGCCCCCGGACAGGGCCACCGCGAAGAAGCCGTCCGCCCCGGCCCCCGCCGGCAGCTCCCCCCTGACCAGCAGCCCGGTTGCCCCGACCTTCCCTGCCTCGACGACCGCCACGGACCGCTCCGGCGAATCCGTGATGTCGACCACTATCTCCCTACTTCTTTCCACGACGGAGCACCTCGAGCCCTTCCCGGACGTCCCGCCCCTCGATCACGACCCTGTGCAGGGCCCTGACCACCAGGGTCGGGTCCGAATGCTGGAAGACGTTCCTGCCGAAGGTGACGCCCATCGCGCCGGCCTGGACCGCGTCGAAGGCGGTCCGGAGCAGGGCAGTGTCGTCGTCGAGCCTGGGCCCCCCCGCCAGCACGACCGGGCACGGGCATCCCCTCACCACGCTCCGGAAGCTCTCCCTGTCCCCGGTGTAGACAGTCTTCACTATGTCCGCCCCGGCCTCCGCACCGACCCTCGCCACGTGCGCGACGACCTCCGGCGAGGAGGGGTCCTTCACGTTTTCGCCCCGCGGGTACATCATGGCTATGAGCGGCATCTGGAGCTCGTCGCACGAGTCGGAGACAGCACCCAGCTGTTCCAGCATCTCCGGCTCCTCCTTCGAGCCGATGTTTATGTGGACGGACACGGCGTCCGCCCCGAGCCTCATCGCTTCCTCCACGGAGCCCACCAGCACCTTCCTGGTGGAGGAGGGGCCCAGCGACGTGTTGGCGGAGAGGTGTATTATGATGCCCGTCGGCGGAGGGGTCGGCAGCGCCTTGACTATCCCCTTGTGCGCGAGGACGGAGGTGGCCCCGCCTTCGGACACCCTCCGGATCGCCTCCGCGGGGTCGACGAGGCCGGGCATCGGGCCGTTGGTGATGCCGTGGTCCATCGGGACGCAGAGCATCCTGCCGTCCCTGGTTATCCGCGAAATCCTCACCTGCTTGCCGAAGACCATCCCTCTCACTCCAGGTATCCGGAGGAGGCCATCATCTCCGCCGTGAGTATGGCCGTCCCGGCGGCCCCCCTCACCGTGTTGTGGGACAGCACCACCATTTGGAGGGACGACTCGTCGAAGCCGTTTCTCACCCTCCCGACGACGACGCTCATGCCCGGGACGCTCCCGGCCATCCTGTCCAGCCTGGGCTGCGGCCTGTCCTGCTCGTCCATCACTATTATCGGCTCCTTCGGCGCCGTGGGGAGGCCCAGCTTCTGCGGGACGCTCCTGTAGCCACGGAGGACGCGGACGACCTCGCGGGCGGGCGCCTTCCTGGCGGTCTCACAGTAGAGCGTCTCCAGGTGGCCGTCCATCGTGGGCACCCTGTTGCACGCGACGGACATGGGGACGTCCGCCTGCCTTAACCCGCCGGCCGTCATCGTGCCCAGCATCTTCTGGGCCTCCCGCACCACCTTCTCCTCCTCTCCGTCGACGAACGGTATGACGTTCTCGAGTATGGCCATGGAGGGGACGCCGTCCCACCCCGCCCCGGAGACGGCCTGCATCGTGGTCACGACGGTCTTGCCCAGCCCGAAGGTGTCCAGCAGCGGCTTCATCACCATCACCAGCCCCGTCGCGGTGCAGTTGGGCGTGGTCACCATCCCCCTCTTCCATCCCCTCCTCTTCCTCTGCTCCTTCAGGAGCGACAGGTGGTCGGGGTTCACTTCCGGTATTATCAGGGGGACGTCCTCGTCCATCCTGTGGGCGCTGGCCTCGCTTATCACCATGAATCCCTCGCGGGCGAACTTCGGCTCCAGCTCCCTGGCGGCCTCCGACGGCAGCGCAGAGAATATCACGTCACACCCGTCGGCGGACCCCGGCGTCGCCTCCATGACGTGCATCGACGCGGAGGCCTCGGGTATCCTGCCGGGGAGTATCCACCTCGCCGCTTCGGAGTAGGCCTTCCCGGCCGACCTCCGGCCCATCAGGGACCCTATCTTGAGGTAGGGGTGCGAGCTCAGCATGCTCACGTACCGCTGGCCGACCGCCCCCACCGCGCCCAGTATCCCGACCGTCACTTCCCTCATTGGCCGTCCACCGCCAGAGCGGATTCGATCATCTTCACGGCGCTCTCCGACCTGTCGGCCGAGACGAATATCCTGACCGACGACGATATGGTGACCACGCCGTATATGTTCACCCCCGCTTCGGACAGGGGCCTTACGATCCTGCCTATGGGCCCCGGCTTCGTCTCCAGCGCGCTTCCCCTGATCGTTATCATGGACAGGCCGTCGAAACTGGAGACGGCCTTGCCCAGGTCGCCCCTGAGCAGCGCCTTGTGGACGGAGTTCAGCACGGACTTGCCGTCCGAAACGTACAGCAGGGCCGACTTCGGCTCCAGCAGCATGCCGAGCACGCTCGACCCGTTCGCCTTCACCGACTCCACCACCTCGGCCAGCGAGCGCAGGTTGGTTATGTCCACACCCACCAGGGTTATCATGCTCACGGGCTCCTCGGACCTCTCCACCCTCACGTCGGGGAACCCGCCCTCTATGACGGTGCCCGCTTCGGGCGATTCGAGGGCGGTTATCCTTATCCTCATCCCCTTCTTCTGGTAGCGCAGCGCCTTCGAGTGCAGGAACTTGGCGCCGCCGTTCGCCAACAGGCCGGCCTCCTCCCCGTCCAGCGTCTTCAGCAGCCTGGGCGTCTCGACCCTGTCCGGGTCGCTGGAGAAGACGCCTTCGACGTCCTTCATGAGCACCACCTCCGAGGCGCCCAGGCAGTTCCCCAGGAGGACCGCGGTGGTGTCGCTCCCGCCCCTGCCCAGCGTGGTGGTGGTCCCGTCCTTGGCCTTCCCGAGGAAGCCGCAGACCACCGGCACCTTCCCGTCCTTCAGCAGGGGCAGCAGCAGGTTCTGCCCCCTGGCCCTGCATTCCTGGAGCTCGGGGCTGGCATCGAGGTGCCGGCCGTCGGTCACGATGGGCCAGAACGGCGAGTCCGGGTCGACCACCACGGACTGGATCGATTCCTTCTCGAGCGCCGCGGCCATCAGCCGCGCGCTTGTCTTCTCGCCGATGGACAGAATGTCGTCGAGCCTCTCCGGCGAGATGGTGGCGTCCGTCTTCGTGGCCATGGAGAGCAGCTGGTCCGTCACCCCCTTCAGCGCAGAGACCACCACCACGGCCGCCCTGCCCTTCGCCCTGAGCCTCCTGATCAGCTCGGCCGCCTGAGCCACCTTGCCGTCTCCGTCGAGGACGGAGCCGCCGAACTTGATTACGACCACGTCTGGTGACTCGTTCAATGCTATCAAAATCCTCTGCGCCCTCGTGGAGAAGAGAGGTCTATGCTAGAGCAAGAGAGAGTTATGGAACTGGAGATAAACTGACTCACCTTCTGTCCAAACGCGGTCGCCTCCTACACCTCTCTCCAATTCCTCTCGCCTCCTCATGGCTTCCGCAGCCGTATTTATCCTTTTGGCGTCTCGCTCTTCTGTATGGCGTAGAGCCCGGCGAACATGGCCAACGCCCCTCCCACCTGGACTGCCGTCACGCTTTCGTTGAGCAACGCGACCGCAAGGACCAGCCCGAACACCGAAGCGGTCGAGAACACGAGCACCGCCCTGATCGCGCCGATCCTCCTGAGCGAGTTCATCAGGAGGGCGAGAGACAGGCCCACGGCCACCCCGCCAAGGGCGGCGACGTAGGGGAGGGCGGGCAGCGGGACGCCGACCCCGCGTCCCGTCAGGAAAAGGAGCGCGGCGACCGTGGCGCCTCCGATCAGGTTCTTGTATCTGGCCAGGACGGTGGGGTCCATCCTCTGGCTTGCTATCCTGCTCACGTTGTTGTCCAGCCCCCAGGCGAAGGTCGCGGCCAGCACCAGCGCGTTCCCCTCGAGGTACCTCGCCATGCCCGGCCCGCGCGCGCCAAGGTCGACGGTGACGGCGAAGACGCCGAATACGACCAGGAGGGCGGCCAGGTATTGCCTCCCCTTCAGCCGTTCGCCGAAGAACAGCATCGCCACGGCCACCGTGAACAGGAGCTCGGCGTTGCCGAGCAGCGAGGCGTCGGCCGCGGTGGTGAGCCGCAGGCCCGTGAAGAAGAGGACGGGCGCCGCCGCCCCGCCGAGCAGCGCGGCCGCGAGCAGGGGGACGACGCCGTCCTTCCCGGGCAGCTCTTTCGGCCTGTAAGGGAAGAGCACGAGAGAGCCTATCAGGTACGTCAGAGAGGCGACGGCCAGGGGGTCCGCCTCCCGCAGGGCCACCTTCCCAAGGACCGTTATCGTGCCGTACGTCATCGCCGACGCCAGGCCGAAGAGGTAGCCGTTCAGGAAACGGCTGTCCGCCGGCCGGCTCACCGCCATGGCGCGCTCCCCCCAGCGGCCTCCCGCGGGCATCCGGCGGGGCGCGACGGCGGGGAGGTCACCCGCACCTTGGCCGCGCCGCTTCGGCACCGGAAGGACGACTTCATGCCGCCGAGAGGGCCTCACCCGGGCCGTCATATTTAAGCCACCGTCGCACCATCCATGGCCCCGGGGGGACTGGTTCCTGCGAAATGCGCCACGGACTGGCCGACCTCGGTGCGGGGGCATGTCATACGAGATGCCGGGACGGGTGGGGGACGCGGCGCGGATGGGGTTCATGGCCGCCAGGTGGGTCATGGCCGTGGCGGCCCTTGTGCTCGCGATAGCCCTGACGGTGACCCTCCTGGCGCTGCACGTCGGTTACCTGGTGGACCTGCCCGTCCTGGGCGCGGCCTGGGGCCTGGCGGCCGTGCTGCTGCGCAGGCTCAGGGGGCCGCAGTGAACGGCTCAGTACTTGTATGAGTTCAGGGGGGGCTTCGCCACCGAGCGTACGAAGTCCAGCAGGGGAGCCTGGTCGGCGAAGTGCCTGAAGAGGAGCCTTTTCCCGGGGACCCGTATGCCCGCCTCCTCGGCCTTGGTGTAGACCGCCACGGCGTACCCGCCGCCCGACCTGGTCACGAACACGAAACATTCGCTGCCGGAATAGGCGGCGTCCAGCCTTATGCCCGCGTCCGCGTCGAGTATCCTGATTTCGTTGGCCAGGTTGTCGAACGAGGAGATCTTCTCTTCGTACGCCATGTACAGCAGCAGCCCCGCGCGTAGGTATATATGCTGCGCGAAGCTTCAGCTCGCCTTATATCCACCTCGGCGTTCAACCGGCGCACTTGTGCATCTGCCAATGCGGAAGGCCGGTGAGCCATGTTTGCCTGAAGGACTCGTCCTCTTCAACACGCTGACCGCCGGGAAGGAGAGCTTTCTCCCGCCCGAAGAGGGGCCGGTGAAGGTCTTCTCCTGCGGCCCCACGGTCCAGGACTACATGCACGCGGGGCATGCCAGGACATACGTCTTCTACGACACGATGGTCAGGTACCTGCGGCACCTGGGGCACAGGGTCGAGTTCCTCATGAACATCACGGACATAGACGAAAGCATAGAGGCGGCCGCGGAGCGGGCGGGCGTCAAGGCGGCCGACTACGCTTCCGCGCGCATAGAGGCCTACAGGCGGGACATGGACGGCCTCGGGATCAGCACGCTGAGCGGGTTCGTCAGGGTCTCGGAATACGTCCCCCAGATGATACGCCTGACCGCCGCGCTGCTCGAAAGGGGATACGCGTACATGGCGGACGGGATAGTGTACTTCGATACGGCCAGGTATCCCCACCTGGGCCAGCTCGCGCACCAGAGCCGGGCCGAGCTGAAGCTCAGGCCGATAGAGCTGTCCGAGCACAAGAAGGACCTGCTCGACTTCTCGCTCTGGAGGCCCGCCCCGAGCGGCGGGGCCCGCATGGAGAGCCCGTGGGGGGAGGGATGGCCCGGCTGGCACATACAGGACACCGCGGTGACATCGACCCATTTCGGACAGCGATATGACATACACGGGGGGGCGCACGAACTGATATACCCGCACCACGAGGCGGAGATAGCCCAGGCCGAGGCGCTGACGGGGGTCAGACCGTTCGTGAGGTACTGGGTGCACTGCGGGCTGGTCAAGAAGGGGGGGAGGAAGATGTCCAAGTCCGAGGGGAACATCGTCTATGCGAAGGACATCCTGTCCAGGTACGGCGCAGACGCGGTGAGGCTGTACATGCTGTCGCACCACTACAGGGAGGATTTCGAGTTCGACGAAGGAGAGCTGGCGAGGAAGAAGGAAGCATACGCCTCCATGAGGGAACGCCCCCTGAAAGCCGGGGAGGGTGCCGACGCGGGGGCGGTGGAGCGGCTGCTCTCCCGCTTCCGCGGGTTAATGAACGACGACTTCGACAGCCCGCGTGCCGTGGATTTCGCCGTCCGCCTTGCCGGACGCGTCGACGGGGACGGGCGCGAAGTCCGGGCGGAGGACGCGGCGGCGGCGCTCTCCGTGATATCGGGGGTACTCGGGGTGAACTTCGTTGAAGAGCGCAGCTTATGAGATGAACGAGGTCGGCTGGTGGTCCAACTGGGCGTCGGTGACCTGGCAGACCAAGAACTGCTACGTGATCCACTCCCGCGAGTACGGCGAGCCGCTCTTCAACCACTGCGGCTTTCTGTCGCCGGAGGACCCCGGCGCGATAGGGCAGGCCGAACGGCTGTTCGCCGAACAGGGAGCCGAGCCGTCGTTCTTCGTCCCCGACCTCGACGGATATGACCGGGTCGCGAAGTCTCTGGAGGGCAAGGGCTACGCCTCGCAGGACGAGCTCGTCGTGATGGAGATGGGCAGGCCGGCCTATGCGGGGAGGGGGAGGGCGGAGGTCTCCGCCGTGGGCCCCAGGGGGCTGACCGAATGGGTCCGCGTCTACGTGCAGTCCTTCTACGAGGAGCTCGTCCCGAGGCAGGTCGTGAGGGGGTCCCTGAAGAGGGCGGCCGGGGACGCCAGGGCCATTCTCCTCCTGGCCAGGCTGGACGGCCTTCCCGTCGGGACGACCGCGCTCTACGAGGACGAAGAGATGGTGGGGGCGTACTGCGTGGGCGTGCTGCCCGAGTTCAGGAGGCAGGGGGTGGCCGCGTCGATGATGCGCTTCGCGCACGGCGTCGCCCGGGAAAGGAAGAAGAGGCTCGTGCTTCAGACCTTCAGGGCGGACTCCGCCCAGGGCTTCTATGAAAGGCTCGGTTTTCACCGGGTCTACACGAAGAAGGTCTACCTACGCGAGCCGCCGACGGGGGATGCGCCCAGGAGGCCGCCCCCCCGGTTCGACTTCCGCAGGGAGGGGGAGACGCACGCCGACCTGGGCGTAAGGATAGACAGGCAGGCGAAGCCGGGGGCGCACGCCTTCTCCCGCGTCTTCCGGGGCTTCGAGAAGCTGGAGGCCCTGAAGTCCGTCTTCGGGGACAGGACGGGGGAGGAGCTGGCGGGCGTGACGATAGTGATAGACCCGAGGAGGGGGTACATGCACGTGGACGACGAGAACGGGTCCGTATACGTCAGCCAGCCCTATCTGGAGTCGGCCGACCAGAGGTACATCTACCTTGACATAATACACGAGCTGGTCCACGTCAAGCAGTTCAGGGAGGGCAGGGAGCTGTACGACGAAAGGTTCACCTACTTCGAACGGCCCACGGAAGTCGAGGCCTACGGGGTCGCGGTCGCCGAGGCGAGGCGCATCGGGATGACGAAGGAGGAGCTGGTCGAATATCTGAAGGTGGAGTGGGTGGAAGGGCAGGAGTTCCTGAGATTCCTGGAGAAGGTCGGACTCGGCCGCTAGCGCTGTTCCATCACTACGCTTAAATCCGAAGCCGCCGCCGCCACCCCGATGACACGGCCCAAGGCGTTGCACGTGGTGTACGCCAACTGGTGCCCCCACTGCGTCCCGACCACGGTCGAGCCGATGAAGAAGATGGCCTCGGAGCTGGGGGTGCCATGCAACCTCTACGACATCGACACGGACAGGGTACAGAGGGCCGACGAGCTGGTCAGGAGCTACGGCGACTGGTCGGCCGACTACGTCATCCCACAGGTCTTCGTCGAGCTCGAAGACGGGAGCTTCAGGCACATCCTGACGGGGTACTCCGAAGGGGTCCAATACACCCGCCGGGCGGTCGAGAACATATTCAAGAGCGACTTCTACCGGGAACTGAAGAAAGACGCCGGGAAGTAGCTCAGCGCCGGCCGCAGGCGGGGCAGACCGCGCCCTTGCTGTCGAGCGGCTGGACGAAGGGCTTCTGGCAGCTCGCGCACAGGAAGAGCGCGGGCCTGCCGGGCCTGTCGTCTTTGGTCCTCCTGTAGCTCTGCGTCCAGTACGCCTCCCTCATCTCCGCGTCGTAAGAGAGGTCCCAGGGATGCCTGGTCGCGACCCTGATGTCCTCGTCCTTCACCCCGCCCACGCCGGCGGACGACACGAACTCCTTCAAATCGTCGGCGTCCACGTCGCTCCCGTACACTATGACCCTGGAGACGTACCCCGAGGGGCATGCCGCGCATGCTATGGGCCGCGGGACGTCCCTTACGAAACGAAGGGTGGCGACCCCCTGGCAGTGGCCGTAACAGGCCATCGGCATGTCGAACCTGGCGTTGACGAGCTCCCTGTAGTCCACCATGGGCCCAAGGTGGGCGCGGTCATGCGATAAGCGTTATCCACGAACTGAACGTTAAAATGCGGCGCCGCCCAGAAGCCGACGATGTCCGACCTTCGGGACGACGCCAGGGTCCTGTGGCGGCCGTCGCGGGAGACGCTGGAGGGCTGCCGCCTGTCCAAGTATTCAGCCTGGCTCAGGGAGACCCGAGGACTGACCTTCGATTCGTACGAAGCGCTCAGGAGATGGTCCGTGGAGGACCTGGAGGGCTTCTGGCTCTCCATCTGGGAATATTTCGGGATGAAGTCCGGCTTCCGCCGCGTCCTCTCGTCCAGGAAGATGCCGGGCGCTGCCTGGTTCGAGGGGGCGGAACTGAACTACGCGGAACGGGCGTTCGAAGGGAGGGGAGGGGAGGGCGCGGCGCTGGTCTTCGGGGACGAGGAGGGGCAGACCAGGGAGATGACATGGGATTCCCTGCGGAGGGACGTGGGGTCCTTCGCCGCCGGCCTGCGCGAAGCGGGCGTCGGGCCGGGCGACAGGGTGGCCGCCTGCGTCCCCAACGTGCCGGAGGCGGTGGTGGCCTTCCTCGCGACGGCCAGCCTCGGAGCGGTATGGTCGAGCTGCTCCGTCGACTTCGGGGCCCCGAGCGTGGTGGACAGGTTCAGGCAGATACAGCCGAAGGTCTTCCTGACCGTCGACGGTTACAGGTACGGCGGCAAGGTGCACGACAGGTCGAAGGCGGCGTCGAGCATACGCGCCGCCCTGGGCTCGGTCAGGAAGACGGTGGTGCTGCCGCGCCCGGGCGGGGGGCCGGGTGTCGAAGGGGGCGTGGCGTGGGAGGAGTTCCTCGGGAAGGCGGAGCCCCCGTCTTTCAGGAGGGTCCCGTTCGACCACCCGCTCTGGATAGTGTATTCTTCCGGGACGACCGGCCTCCCGAAACCCATAGTCCATTCGCACGGCGGGATACTGCTGGAGCACCTGAAGGCCCTCTCGCTCCACAACGACCTCTCCCCGTCCGACAGGTTCTTCTGGTTCACGGCCACGGGCTGGATGATGTGGAACTACCTGGTCGGGGGGCTCCTGGTCGGGAGCACCGTGGTGCTGTACGACGGCTCCCCCTTCCACCCCGACCGGGGCGCCCTGTGGGACTTCGCCGCCAGGACGCGGACGACGTTCTTCGGCACGAGCGCGGCGCACATCGCATCCTGCGCGAAGTCCGGCGTGGCGCCCGCGGAGGGGCGCGACCTGGGGGCGCTGAGGGGGGTCGGCTCCACGGGCTCCCCGCTCCCGGCGGAATCCTTCGAATGGGTCTACAGGAGCGTCGGCCAGGACGTCTGGCTGGCCTCCATCAGCGGCGGGACGGACGTCTGCACGGCCTTCGTTGGGGGATGCCCCCTCCTCCCCGTCAGGGCGGGCGAGATACAATGCATATGCCTGGGCGCGGCCGTCGAAAGCTTCGACGAAGCAGGCAAGCCGGTGACGGGCTCGGTCGGCGAACTGGTGCTCACCCGGCCGATGCCGTCGATGCCCATATTCTTCTGGGGCGACCCGGACGGCAGCAGGTACAGGGAGAGCTACTTCGCCCACTACCCTGGCGTGTGGCGGCACGGCGACTGGATCAGGATCACTCCCGCCGGCTCGTGCGTAATATACGGCAGGTCGGACGCCACGATAAAGAGGATGGGCGTGAGGCTCGGCTCCAGCGAGATATACAGGGCGGTCGAATCGCTCCAGGAGGTGGCGGACAGCCTGGTCGTCGGCCTGGAGGCGCCGGGGGGGAGGTCGTACATGCCGCTCTTCGTGGCCCTCAGGGAGGGGGCTTCCCTGGACGAGGCATTGAAGCGGAAGATAGTGGACAGGGTCAGGACAGACGTGTCTCCCCGGTTCGTGCCGGACGACGTCTTCGCCGTCCCCGAGATACCGAAGACGCTGAACGGCAAGAAGCTGGAGGTCCCGGTCAAGAGGATGCTGCTCGGGGCGCGCAGGTCGGAGGTGGCGGCCTCCGGCTCGCTGATGAACCCGCGGGCCCTGCTGTACGTGGAGGAGGCGGCGTCCCGCAGGACGAAGGAGGTCCTACTTGGTTGAGATGGAGACGTTCGGCCTGGGGGCGCGGTGGTGATGGTGCCCCTCGGGCTCGGCGTACATGCTTTCGTCCAGTTCCTCCAGGACGCGGCTCCGTCCCTTCAGGATCGAATCCAGCGTCCCCTCCTGCGCCACGACGTACTTGACCTTCCCGACCGACATCTCGTACGAGCAGGGGCAGAGATAGCCCTCCTTGACGACCACGCCTTCCGCCTTGAGCCCGAGAATCGTCTCCATGGCCTTCTCCTTGCCCCCGTGGGCGCGGCCGAAACCCGGGTTAGCCACGAAGTCCACATTCCCGGACCCTTCGTCGATCAGGGCTATGCGCTCCCCTTCGTTTATCGCGGCGAGCTTCCCTTCGCCGCTGACTGCTGCTGCCAGTTTCATCGCCCGAAGTTTTTGGGCCGACGATATATAAGCCTTGGCGAGGGGGGCGCCGCAGTCCCTATAAGCAGGCGGTGCGTCACATCCCGACATGCCGAGCGCCGGGAAGGGATGGCTGGAGCGGGCCGTCGCAGGGCTCGACGGCTGGAGGCTCGAGGGGGACTTCCTGGTCAAGACCTTCGAATTCGAGACGTTCATGGACGGGATACGGTTCGTCGGCAGGGTGGCCCGGATAGCCGAACGGCTGGAGCACCACCCGGACGTCCATATCAGGTACACCAGCATAAAGCTGGCGCTGCAGAGCCATGACGTGGGGGGCGTCACGGAGCGCGACGTCCGCCTGGCCGGGGCCATCGACAAGTCCCTGAAGGCCGCGGCCGGCTGAATCGTGCTGCGGCTGAATCGTGCTGCGGCTGAATCGTGCAAGAAGTTTATAACGCGTATGACCGCCTCCGCAGCTGTACGTGATGGTTTTGCCGAGACAGGCCGAATCCTCCAGGTCGTCGGTGGAGACGTATAGAGGAACGGCGGCCTTCCACGACATAACGGCGTTGAAGAAGGAGGGGTTCGACGTCGACACCCTGCCGTACTCCGTCAGGGTCCTCCTGGAGAACGCTCTCAGGTTTTCGGGGAGGGTCCATGGGTCGGAGGAGGCCGCCGGCAGGCTGATGAATTGGCCGAGGAGCATCGGGGAAGAGCTGCCTTTCATGCCGTCCAGGGTGCTGCTGCAGGACTACACGGGCGTCCCCCTGCTGGTGGACCTCGCGTCCCTCCGTGACGCGGTGAAGTCCAGGGGGCTCGACCCGGCGAAGGTCAATTCAAGAGTGCCCGTGGACATGGTAGTGGACCACTCGGTGCAGGTGGACAGCTGGGCCAGCGGCGATGCGCTGCCCTTCAACCTCTCCAAGGAGTACGAGCGGAATTCGGAGAGGTACTCCCTGCTCAAGTGGGCCCAGTCTTCCTTTTCGAACATGAAGATATTCCCCCCGGGCAGCGGCATATGCCACCAGGTCAACCTGGAATACCTGTCGTCCGTGGTGGCGCTGCGCGAAGACGAAGGCGTCCTCACGGTAGTGCCTGACACCCTGGTCGGGACGGACTCGCACACCACGATGGTGAACGGAATGGGCGTCCTCGGATGGGGCGTGGGGGGCATAGAAGCAGAGGCCGTGATGCTGGGGGAGCCGTACCACATGCCCATCCCACGCGTCACGGGCGTCGAAGTCCGGGGGGAGCTTTCGGAAGGGGTGACCACCACGGACGCCGTCCTGACCGTCACCGAGATGCTGAGGAAGAAGGGGGTGGTGGGCCAGTTCGTCGAATATTTCGGGGACGGGTTGGCAAACCTCACCGTGGCCGACAGGGCCACCCTCGGCAACATGGCCCCCGAGTACGGGGCGACGGTGGGGTTTTCGCCCGTGGACGGGGCCACGATAGACTACCTGACCGGGACGGGCAGGAGGAGGGAACATGTGGCGTTCGTGGAAAGGTTCTGCAGGGAGCACGGGTTCTTCCATTCCCCGGAGGCCCCCAGGCCGGCGTACTCGGACGTCGTCGTGCTGGACCTGGGCAGGGTCGAACCGTCCGTGGCCGGGCCGCGCAACCCCGACGAAAGGCTGCTGCTCGGCCGTGTCCCGTCGGCCTTCCCGGCGTTCGTCAGGGAATACAGGGGGGAGGCCGCGCGCGGAGGCTCGCCGGCCGCGCCGCGAGCCGCTCCCGGAGAGGCGGTCCTGAAGGACGGGCTGCGCGACGGGTCGGTCATAATAGCGGCCATAACGAGCTGCACCAACACCTCGAACCCGACCGTGATGGTGGGGGCGGCGCTGATGGCCAGGAACGCGGTGAATTTCGGGCTCCGGCCCAAGTCCTACGTCAAGACCAGCATGGCGCCGGGCTCCAGGGTCGTGACGGACTACCTGCAGAATTCGGGGCTCCTCCGATACCTCGACGAGCTCGGTTTCAACGTGGTCGGCTACGGCTGCACCACGTGCATAGGCAACAGCGGACCGCTGGACCCGGCCGTCGAAAGGGAGATCAGGGAGAGGGACCTTTATACGGTCGCAGTCCTCAGCGGCAACAGGAACTTCGACGGCAGGATCCACCCGCTGGCGGCAGGCTCCTTCCTGGCCTCCCCCATGCTGGTCATCGCCTACGCCCTGGCCGGAAGGATGGATTTCGACTTCGGCAGCGACCCGCTGGGCGTGTCGAGGGACGGACGGGAGGTCCGCCTCGCCGACATCTGGCCTTCGATGGAGGAGATACGCAGGACGGTGAAACTGTCGCTCAGGCCCGGGCTGTACGTCGAGAGGTACGGCAGCGCGCTCGAAGGGGACGCGACGTGGAGTTCGCTCAGGGTGGAATCCGGGGACGTATATTCGTGGGCCGACGGCTCCACGTACATCAGGCAGCCGCCCTGGTTCGAAGACGGACGGCAGGCCGGCAGGGACGTGCTGGGCGCGAGGGCGCTCGCCGTCTTCGGGGACAAGGTCACGACCGACCACATATCCCCCGCAGGCAGCATACAGTACGACGGCCCCGCCGGCCGCTACCTGAGGGAGCGCGGGATGGACGTCGTCCAGTTCAGCACCTATGGCAGCAGGAGGGGGAACCACGAAGTGATGGTCCGGGGCGGGTTCAGCAACATCCGCCTGAAGAACGCGCTGGCGGGGGGAAAGGAAGGCGGCTGGACCACCCACCTCCCGTCCGGCGAGCTGCTCACGATCTACGACGCCGCCGTGAGATACAGGAAGGAGGGGGTCCCGCTGATAGTGCTGGCCGGGAAGCAGTACGGCACGGGGAGCTCGCGGGACTGGGCGGCCAAGGCCCCGAAGCTCCTTGGCGTCAGGGCGGTGGTGGCGGAGAGCTTCGAGAGGATCCACCGCAGCAACCTGGTGGCCATGGGGGTCCTCCCCCTCCAGTTCCAGGACGGGCAGGACTGGAAGAGCCTGGGGCTCACCGGCGAGGAGGAGTTCGACATAGTGGGCCTGGACAAGATGGACTCCCCGAACGCCACGCTCGAGGTAGTGGCAAAGCGCGGACGGGGGTCGGTGAGGTTTCGGGCGCTGGCAAGGATAGACAATCCGACGGAGCTGCTTTACTATGGGAGCGGGGGGGTCCTTCCTTACATATTCCACAAGACGTGCGACGGCAGAGCCCCGGCTGACCGGTGACTGCGAAATAACGGGTCTTCTACGGGGCGGTGATCTTTATCGCCGCGGTCGGGCAGCTTGTCTCGCAGGCCATGCAGAATATGCAGTCCGCCTCTCTGACGGGGTCGGACTTGTCCGTGCGATACGTGGCGTACTCCGGGCTGCCTGACTGGAGGACCTTGTCCTTGCCCGTGCCCGCCTGGCCGGGGTTCAGGGCCCATTCGAAGACGTTCACGGGGCAGACGTCCATGCAGACGCCGTCCGCCGTGCACCCCTCCCAGTCCACGGCGACGCTTGTCCCGTGAATCCCCTGGGTGGTCGGGTACGGAGAGCCGTCGCCGCTGGCCCTCGACTTGCCCTGCGCCCGTATCTTATGGCTGTGGTGTTCGCCGGTCACAGGGAATTCGGCTTCGTTCTGCAGGAAGCCCTGATCGATGGGCTTCGTCTTGTAGTCTACTTCTCGCACCATGCCCACTAACCATTGAAAAGGCCCAGGATTAGGATATAAAAACATTCCTCGGGCGTCAAGGATGAGGCGGACCGGGCGTGCCTACCATGAACGCGGTCGAATTGACGGGGGAGCATACCGCGTAACCCTGCTCCGGCGACGCCCCCTCCACCGTCCACAGGCAGTTGGACCAAGACGGTTCGGTCTGGTTGGCGAACGGATATTTGACGTTCACGACATAGCTCGGATACGGCGCGATGGTGCTCACCACCCTCTGGGTGCAGCCTTCCGGCGCCGCGCCGGCGCAGTTGAAGACGTATGCCTGGTCGCTCCCCCAGCACGGCTCGTAGGCCGCGCCGACCGTGCAGATGCCCGAAGCCGTGAGATACAGCTCGCCCGGGGCCACGGCGAAGTTGAGCGCCGCCACGTCTCCCCACAGGTCGAAGGCGACGAC
>JAKAPW010000017.1 GCA_021811935.1 archaeon
TGTTATAGTCGTTGTTGTCACCGTCATCGTAATCATCCTAGCATACCGCTTTCGCTTCGGGTATGGGTTCTCTCGACGACAGCAAACGGGAACAAATTCCGAGAGGAGTCAGCAGAGCCTTTCAGACTCTGGGACCGCCATAGGCAAAACAACACGAAAGAGCCTGTTTCACTTGGCGAACCAGAACGACCGACCAAATGAGCGGAGCGTCCTGGTATGATTGATACTGAGGATCTGACGAAGAAGTTCGGCGACGCGACAGCCGTCGAATCGGTTACCTTGCATGTGGACGAAGGAGAGGTGTTTGGATTCTTGGGACCTAACGGCGCTGGTAAGACTACTACTGTCAGGATGCTGGCATGCCTGGTGTCCAAGAGTTCCGGCAGGGCAACGATAGGAGATTACGAAATTGCGAGTAGAGCAGACCAGCCGAAGATAAGAAAGATGATCGGGCTGCTCACGGAAAACGTTGGACTTTACGAAGAGTTGAGCGCCTACGACAACCTAGATTTCTACGGGCGATACTACAAACTTGAAGAGCAGAAAAGGAAGGAAAGGATCGAATATCTCCTAAAGTTGCTAGAACTCTGGGACAAAAAAGATGCTGCCGCAGGAACATTCTCGAAGGGGATGGAACAAAAGCTGGCGATTGCAAGGGCTCTGATTCACGACCCAGAAGTCCTTTTCTTGGATGAACCGACGGCAAACCTGGATCCAGAGGCTTCAAAGACTGTGAGAGACTTCATACTTGAGCTAAAGAAGGAGAAGAGGACAATCTTCCTAAACACACATCTTCTGGACGAAGCGGAGAGGATCTGCGATCGTGTAGCGATACTCAAGACAAAATTGATAACGATTGGCAGCCCAGAGGAGCTAAGGCATTCACTTTCAGGGAGAAAAGTAAAGGTCCAGCTTCAACGAGTGGATGATGCAATAACCTCCTCGGTGAAGGAGATGGGATATCAGATTGGAGAAGTGACTGCGAACAGCCTCATAATCAATCTGAAAGAGCCTGAAAAGGAGAACCCGGCGATCTTGCGATCTATTCAGAGCGCTGGAGGGAACGTGGTTTTCGTCACTGAAGTGGGCTCTAGTCTGGAAGATGTCTACTTGAAGCTTGTGAAGGGAGAGTAGAAACGTATGGACATTCACAACGCCTGGAACGTTGCACTGAAGGACTTCAAGATATACACCAGAAAACCCTCTGTCATATATGCCACAGTCGCCATGCCGCTCATCGTCGGAATCGTATTTCCCCTCCTCGTTAACTACTATGTCAGCAGGGGCACGAAGGGTCTCAGCTCGGTAGCTGCTCCTGGACTAATGGACTCCTTTTCGATTTGGTTCATCATCGCCGCGGCAATAATTCCAACTGCAATTGCCTCTTACAGTCTCGTAGGAGAGAAGATACAGAAGAGCCTCGAGCCGATGTTTGCTACCCCGATGTCGGACGGAGACATCCTGCTGGGCAAGACCTTATCCGCCCTTCTACTCCCGCTGGGGGCGCTCTACGCTGGCTCCATATCATTCATGACGCTCCTGGATTACTTCACACACAGCTTGCTGGGGTATTACTACTATCCGAACTGGCACATAGGCGCCATCCTCTTTGCTGCACCTTTTGCTGCTCTGCTTAGCGTGGGAGTAAATGTCATTATATCCTCTAGGATGACCGACGTGCGCAGCGCGCAGCAGTCTGGGGCTTTGCTTATGCTCCCGTTCATCGGAGTGTTTCTTGCTTCCGAGCTTGGCTTCTTCGCGCTGAATGACACCAATCTGGTCGTTCTGGCTGGGGTTCTCGCCGCCATTAGTATCGCCATGTTCTTTGTGGCGAAGGCTACGTTCCAAAGAGAAGAGATACTCACAAGGTGGAGGTGAAAGAGGCGTTGGCCTCGTTAGGCAGTTTGGTCATGGTGTTAGACAGCGTGGCACGGGCGAGGCAGGACGTGTCAGGCACGTCGGGTTCCTGAACTTCAAAAAACGACCCTGGGCCTTTTAACAGATGTCCCCTATGATAGTGCCACATTGGTGTCCGAATCCAAAGGCAAATCCAAGAACCGAACCCCCGGCGGTTCGATTCCCGTCGGACTCGAACCCTGTGAGTGCTGGGAAAGACTTATTCCACATGGCGTGCCGCCTATCCTGCGCTGGCCATGGTTGTCGCGCTCGTCTGCTACGACGGAACCGAGGGGTCTGACAGGGCCCTGAGTTATGCTGTGGAAGCGCTTCGCGGAAAGATTACGGAGCTCCACCTTGCATACGTGGCCCAGAGCCCAGGCGACATCCCGGAGCCCGTCCCTGCGGAATTGCTCGAATCCATCAGGGCCGAAGGGAGGGAGATTCTTTCCGAGGCCAAGAGCGCCGCAGACTCCGGCTCCATGGCGGTAGCGACCCACCTTGAAATGGGCAATCCAGGCGAGACGCTGCTGCGGCTGGCCGACGGGCTGAGGCCAGACGTCGTGGTGATGGGGGTGGCCAGGCATACGGCCGCCGAAAAGGCGCTCGGGACGGTTTCCTCCTCCTTCCTGAAGGCCAGGAGGCACCGTCTGCTCATCGTCCCCTAGCCCGCGACAAGGAGGATGTAGGCCAGGACGAACATCATGGCGAGCATTATGTAGGCCAGGTACCGGCCCATCCTCCCCGGCATCACATATCTTCCGGTTTCCCGCGAAAGGGCGAGGGCCCACTTCGCCGATATGTCGTAGAACCTCCTGAAGACGTCCACTATCCTGACGTCGACGAAGTATTCGCCCGTGGCGCGCGCAGCCCCGGCCCTGAGCACGCTCTCCCTTGTCCTGAAGAGCAGCCGGAGCATGATCCTGAAGGGGCTGCTGTAGCCGAACGAATTGTACATCTCTCCCTCGTCCGACGGCCTGGCCGCGCCGGCGAACCATCCGGCTACGCGCCTGGGCCTCCACGCGCCACCGACCCTGGCGACCGCCAGGGGCACGGCCAGCATGCCGAGCATGAATATCGCGGTGAAGGTGGGAGAGAAGCCGCCGAACGGCCTGCCGGAGAGGATGACAAAGTATGCCGGCACCCCCAGCAGGCCGGTGACGAACGTGCCGAACACCTGCCCCCCCAGGACGCCCGACGCGGCGTCGGCAGCGAGGAAGAAGACCAGCGGCGCGGCGACGCCGAGCCCGGTGACCAGCGACAGGAAGTACCATCCGCTCCCCCGCAAGGCCGGCGACCCCTCCCCCTTCCCCGACAGGAGGACGCCGAAGCCGTAGGCCTTGGTCATGGCCACGGTCACTATCCCCGTGGCGAGCGCCACCAGGGCGCCCACGACGGTGCCTATCAGCTGGCTCGCGACGTCGGGGAACTTGAACGATTGGAAGAGCACCTCCAGCACCATCCATTCCGACACGAAGCCCGCGAACGGGGGGGCCGCCGCCAGCGAAAGCACGGCTGCCATCGCCGTGGCGCGCATGGGGCCGGGGGCCGTGCCCCGGGCCGCCGCGTTCAGGTCGAAGCTGCGCCTGACCTTGCTCAGCCACCCCATCACCGAAAAGAGGGAAGCCTTCGACACGGCGTGCGAGAAGGCGTGGTACATGGCCGCGACCAGCGCCACGTCGGCCATCAGGGAGAGCTGGTAACGGGCTGCCAGGAGGTAGACCCCCAGGGCCACCAGTATCAGGCCGTTGTTCTCTATGGTGCTGTAGGCGGGCAGGCCCTTGAAGTGCTCCGACGTGGAGGCGAAGGACGCCCCAAGCAGCGCCGACACGCCTCCGATGGACAGGGCAAGCCATCCCCACCAGAGCTGGTACGGCGCCAGGCGTGACATGACGTTCATGAACCCGTAGACCCCCATCAGGGTGAGGGTCGAAGACAGGACCGCGGACGCGTTGCTCGGGGCGTTCGAATGCGCTATGGGCAGCCATTCGCTGACGTGGAAGGGGACCAGCCCCATCTTCAGGCCGAACCCCAGGAGCGCCGCCAAGAAGGCGATAGGCGCGTACGCGCCGACGACCCTTCCGACGCCCGCCCCCAGGAACTGGAACGATCCGAGGGAAGCGTACATGGCCGCGAACGAGACCATTATCAGCACCGTGCTTGCCTCGCCGAAGGCCAGGAAGAGGAACGCTGCCCTGCGGACGTCCTCGCGCCTCCCCCTCCCCTGCAGTATCATGAAGAACGAAGCGATCGTCATGGTCTCCCACGCCATCAGGAAGCTCACGGCGTCGCCCGCCACGAGTATCACGGTCATGGACAGGATGGTGAGCAGGAAGAGGGGGGAGAGGGCGGCCGGGTAGTCGTCGTCGTAGTCCATCGAATAGACGCAGGTGCCCAGCCAGACGAGCGAGGAGACCAGAAGGAAGTACGCGTCGAACCTGTTCAGCGACAGCTCTACGCCGACCTGGAGCGGCAGCTCCGTCCCGCCGCCGCCGAGCAGGACATACAGGGAGAGCGACGCGGCGGCCGCCGACGCCGCCGCGCCGAGCGCGTACCCCAGCCTCCTGGAGAAGCAGGCGAGCAGGGCTGCCGACAGGTACGCCAGCAGCACGAACAGGAGCGCGTCGGGGCTCACGGCGCCCTCCTCCTGCCGCCTATCAGCAGGAGCCCGTCGAGCAGCTGCAGCGGAGTCGGCGGGCAGCCCGGTATCTCCACGTCCACCGGCACGGCGTCGCCGAGGGGAGAGGCGAAGCCGTCGGTGTCCTTGAACACGCCCCCGCTCATGGCGCAGGCGCCGGCCGCCACCACGAACTTCGGCTCCGGCATGCTTTCGTACGTCCTCTTGAGCGTCTCGACCATCGCCTTGTTGAGGGCCCCCACCGCGAGCAGGACGTCCGCGTGCTTGGGTGTGTTCGTGAAGAATATGCCGAGCCTGTTGAAGTCATAGTATGGATTAGCCAGGTTGAGCACCTCCATGTTGCATCCGTTGCAGGAGCCCACGTCGAGCACCAGGACGTGCAGCGACCGGCCGAGCACCCTCCTTGCGAGCGCCGCCCGCTCCGACGCCATCGGGCCCGGCGCCGGCCCTTCGAAGCGGAAGCCGGCGTCCTTGCACCTCCTGCAATACACGCATCTGCCCGCGTCGACCCTCTCCCCCTGTATCGCCCCCGTCGGGCAGAGCCCGCCCCCCTTCGCCCAGTCCGCGTCCGCAGAAGGGGTCGGAGGGAAGGAGCTCCGCGGCACCTCGTCCGGGGCGAGTCCCTTCCCTGGGTAGCCCGTGGTCAGTATCCCTTTGCGGAGGCCGCGCAGCACCCACATTTCGACGCATTCACCCGTCCGAGTCCGCGAAGGAGAGGCCGAAGCTTTCGTAGGCGAACTGGAAGTCGGTGAAGACGCTCCCCTCGAGGCTGATGGCGAAGGGTATCCAGTTCGCCGCGGAAGAGGGCCTCACGTGCAGGAACGCCAGTCTGCCCTGGCCGTCCAGGCCCAGGGCCATTATGAGGTCGCCGCTGGGCCCCTCTGTCCTGCAGATGGCGAAGTCCTCCCCGCCGTCGCCCCTGCTGCCGACGCCGCCGGAGGGCGGCATCCTGTCCAGCAGCTCCTGGAGGACCATGGCGCTGGATTGCACCTCCCTTGCCCTGACGGTCAGCCGGGCCAGTGAGTCTCCCTCGCGCTCGGTCTCCAGGCTCACGAAGATGTCGTGGTACGGCTCGGCCGGGTATACGTGCCTGTCGTCCGCCTCCACGCCGGAGCCCCTCGCCGCGGGGCCCACCGCCCCGAGCCTGGTCGCGTCCTCCTTCGACAGCCTGGCGGTCCCCTGCAGCCTGTCCAGGAAGATCCTCGAAGAGAGGAGGCCGTCCATCAGCCCGGCGAACTCGCCGGCGACGGCCCTCGCTCCCGCGAGGAGTTCCCTGCGCCTGCCCTGGGTGCCCAGGTCGGCGGAGGAGGTCCCGACCCCGCCGAACCCGAAGAGGTACCTGTGCCCGAAGTACTTCGCGTTGAGCCTCAGGACGCGTTCCCCGAGGGCGTTTGCCTGGCTGGCCGCGACGTTCTGGGAGGCCGCCTCGGCTTCCCTCGCGAAGACGTGGACGTGGTTGTAGATCCTCTCCAGTTCCACGGCCACCGCCCTGTCCCAGAGCACCCTGGAGGGGACGTCGAGGCCGAGCGCGTCTTCGACGGCCGTGCAGAAGCACGTGGAATACGAGGCCGAGAAGTGGCCCGCGGAGCGCTCCAGCAGGAGCAGCGCGTCCTCCGGTTTCATCCCGGCCACCCGCCCCTCAATCCCCCTCTTCTTGTAGTTGACTATCGGCACTGCCTTGACCACCCGCTCCCCGTAGGTCGCGAGCTTGAAGGCGCCGGCCTCCTGGACGCCGTAGGCCACCGGGCCGTATTGGAAGGAGAAGGTGCCGTATCCGCCGACCTGCCCTCCGTGCTCGAGCTCGAGAGGCGAGCCGGGCGGGGCCCGCTGCCATGGCCGCTCCTCAGGCTGCGCCTCGCACAATATGGTCCTGCCCCTGTCCGTGTCCGTGAGGATCGAAAGGTGCCTCCCGCCCGCGCTGAACGAAGCCGAGGGCTGGACCGGGCCCTCCGCCCGGGCCGGTCCCCTCTCGACGAACCTCCTGATCATGGCAGGAAGCCTCCCGTCGCCGCCGGGAGAGACGCGAGGCCGGCGGCGCCCATGAGCCCCGGCGCGAGCAGTAGTCCCACCAAGAGCGAAAGGGCGAGGTTGACCGCAGGCAGCAGGACGGACAGGACCTCCTCCCGGACCGGAGGGGCGGCCTCCCGCGCCTCTCCGAACGCCATGCCGATGGCCTGCCTGTTCAGGCCGACGAAGGCGTAGACGTAGATGGCCGCCAGGACGGTCAGGAGGGGGACGTTCCCAGTCTGGGCCACCCTGGACAGTATCATGAACTCTCCCAAGAAGACGCCGAAGGGGGGAGCCCCGGTGACGGACATGCAGGAGAGCAGGAAGAGGTACGTGGTGTACCGCAGCCTGCCCTCCATCCCCTTCACCGACGACATGTCCTTGGTGCGGTAGACGGTCAGTATGTTGCCGGATTCGTAGAAGGCCGAGGACTTCGCGAAGGCATGGGAGACCACCTGTATCAGCGCGCCGACGGCCCCTATCCCGCCGAGCGCGAAGCCGACGAGTATCAGCCCCATGTTCTCCATGCTGGAATAGGCGAGCATCCTCTTGTAGTTCCTCTGGTGGCCCATTATCAGGGCGGCGACGAGCGCGGTGAGCACCCCGAAGCCTATCGCCAGGTCCTGCGCCGCCGCGAAATACTGGGTCCCCCTCAGCAGGGCGAAGGTCCTGTAGAAGGCGTACAGCGAAGTGGGTAGCAGTATCCCGGAGAACATGGCGCTCACCGGCGACGGCGCCTCGCTGTGGGCGTCGGGGAGCCAGGCGTGCATGGGGGCTATCCCGGCCTTCGTGCCGTATCCCACCAGCGCGAACCCGACCGCCAGGAGGAGGACGACCGGCCGGGCAGCGGGGTCGACCAGGAGCTCGGACATCTGCAGCGTCCCCTGCGACAGGTAGACCAGGACGACCGAGAGGAGGGAGGCGGCCAGCCCCGAAGAGACTATCAGGGTGTACCTCCATGCGGCCTCGACGCTCGTCCTCTGCCTCTCGAGGGCGACGAGCAGCGCGCTCGTGACCGTGGTGGCTTCGACGAATATCCAGATCAGGCCCAGGTCGTTCACCATGACGGCGAGGAGCATGGTCACGGCGAACAGGTCCATCAATGCATAGTACCACCTGAAGTGCAGGAGGGACCCTTCCACCCGCTTCAGGTAGAAGGCCGAGTACGCCACGCTGGTCAGGAATATCGACGAAATCGTGACCAGCAGCACCCCCGTGAGGCCGTCGGCGTAGAAGTACCCGTACCTGCCCTGGGCGCCCGATAGGAAGAGAAGCGCCGAAGCCGCAAGGGAGAGGGCGCCCCCGGCGACAGAAGCCGCCAGCCCCGCCCGCCCCCCAGGAAGGATCGAGACCATGGCCGCGGCCAGCGGCGGCACGAACACGAGCGCGAAGATAGCTTGGTCCATCGCATCACCCGCTGAGCTGCTCCAGATCCTCCGGTTCGAGGGTCCTGAACGCCTCCCTCTCCGCCGATATTATCACCCCGACGAGCACCACGCCGAATATGTCGAGCGCGACAGCGACCTCCATGAGCAAGGGCAGGCCGGGCGCTATCAGGGCCCCGAACAGGAGGACCGCGTTCTCCTCCTCGAGGTAGCCCGACATCTGGACCAGCGTGTTGTGCCTGGTTATGATGAGCAGGAAGCTGAGCAGGAGCAGGACGAACGCCACGGAGGCGCTGGGGGCCGAGACCGCAGGGAGCAGTATCAGGGTGAACAGCGCGTACCCCGCCATCACTACCATGGCGCCAACGACTATCAGGGAGGCTATCCTCTGGCTGCTCTCCGTCTCCCTGAGCGTCCGCCCGGACGGCCGGACCTGCCTCAGCATCATGTAGGGCACCACCGCCCCCCTCATGGCCAGCGTTATGGCCGAAAGGAAGAGGAGCCCCACGTCTCCCGATTCGAGATAGAGCGCCACGAAGAGAGCGGAGAGGAAGACGGACTGCAGCGAGACGGCCTTTATGCTGGGCTCTATGTACGACTGCCCCTGCATGTAGAGCGCCGTCATGACGACCATCATCTCCAGGAGGCCGACGGCTTCGGAGTGCAAGCGGCGTCAGGCACCCCCGCCGACCAGGAAGAACGCGACCACGGACAGCAGGCCAAGGCTGAACGAGATGGCAAGATAGTCCAGTATCTTGAACAGCCTGAGCTTCGCCAGCGTCTCCTCCGTCAGGACTATCACGAGGCAGAGCAGCAGCATCTTCAACGAGAGCGTCCCCACCGAGTAGAACGCCTCCTGGAGGCCGACGCCCGGCGAGATCCACCAGGGTATGGCGAACACGTTCAGGAAGACCGCCATGAGCATGAACTGTTTCATGTATCCGCCCCACCTGACGAGCGCGAGGAGGCGCCCCGAATACTCCATCGCCCTGGCGTCGTCCAGCATCCCGAGCTCCATCAGGCCCGAGCTCTCCACGGGCAGCTTCCCCGTCTCGAACAGGAGCAGCATGAAGAAGGACCCTGCCACGAGCAGGTGGGTGGCGGAGAAGTACCATCCGGGGGAGCCGGCCAGCACGTTGTTGGTGGTGTACGGGTTGTTGGTCCCTGTTATCAATGCCACGCCGAAGAAGACCATTATCAGCGTGGGCTCGGCCAGGGCGGCGAAGGCGGCGCTCCTGCTCGCCCCCATCGCGGTGTAGTTCGTCCGCGCGTCCAGCGCGGCCACAATCGATACTATCCCGGCGAACCCGAACATCAACGCGCCTCCCAGCAGGTCCAGGAGGATGCCGTACGGGAGGGGGTACGGCGTCACGACCGGTATGACGAGGGAGATCACCAGATATGCGGAAAAGACCAGGAACGGCGCCGCCACGAATACGGCCGACGAGCCCTCCGGCAGCACCACCTCCTTTCTCAGCAGCTTGGCCAGGTCGTAGTACGGCTGGAGGACGGAGGGGCCCCGTCTGGACTCGACCAGGGCCTTCGCCTTCGCTATTACGCCGGGTATCAGGGGCGACAGGAAGAGGACGGTGGACACCTGGACCAGGTTGATCAGCTGCAGCGTCAGGGCCTGGCTCAAGCGGGCCGCCCTCCCCGGGCCCGCCCTAGGCTGAGGTGGTTCAAGCCCTTCCGATGGGCGCCCGCATCCAAGACATGCATTTTCTCGATACCTGTGCTGCTGTTGTAGACGTCATTGGCACACGCGTGAGTGTGCGATTGAGGGCGGACGCCACCGCCGGCCACGCGCTTCCCGACCAATTCTTAAAAGCTTAACGGTGGCGCCGACCAAGAGATATATACCGCCCCGGCCGTCGTCGACAGTGGCCATCTTGAGCCCGGCCGGGAGGAGCTGACTGCGTTGACTGGCGACACCTATCCCAGGTTCAGGGCCGCGGCAGTCCAGGCCGCCCCGGTCTTCCTGGACAGGGCGGCCACCATCGAGAAGGCGGAGGGGCTGGTGGCCGAGGCGGCCGACAGGGGGGCCGACCTGGTGGTCTTCGGTGAATCCTTCGTCCCGGCGTTCCCTCTCTGGAACATGCTTCTCCCGCCGCTGGACCAGCACCCCTTCTTCAGGCGGATGTACGACAACGCCCTTACCGTCCCCGGCAGGGAGTCCGCCAAGCTGGCCGGCCTGGCCAAGAAGTATGGGATCTTCCTTTCCATCGGCGTCACGGAAAAGGGCCGGGTGACCATGGGCACCCTCTGGAACTCCAACCTGCTCTTCGACCCCAAGGGGCGGCTCGTCAACCACAGGAGGAAGCTTGTCCCGACCTGGGCGGAGAAGCTGACCTGGGGCGACGGCGACGGCTCGTCCCTTTCCCCGGTGGAGACCGAGCTGGGGAGGCTCGGCGTCCTCATCTGCGGCGAAAACACCAACCCGCTGGCCCGCTACGCGATGCTTGCGCAGGGGGAGCAGGTCCACATCTCGACGTTCCCGCCCTGCTGGCCTACGAAGAGAGAAGGGAAGGGGTACGACCTGACGGAGGCGATCAGGATTCGCGCCTGCGCCCATGCCTTCGAAGGGAAGGTATTCAACGTCGTGGCCTCGTGCGCGCTGGACGACGGCGCCGTGGAGGAGCTCTCGCTCGGGGACGAGCGGGTGGCGGGAGCGCTGCGCTCCGCCCCTCCCGCTTCGTCTTTCATAGTGGGGCCTTCCGGGAGGACCGAAGGACAGCCCGTCGTCGGCAAGGAGGGGATGGTGGTGGGGGAGATAGACCTCTCCAGAAGCGTGGAGGAAAAGCAGTACCACGACGTGCTGGGCCACTACAACAGGTTCGACATATTCAGGCTCGAAATGAGCCCGGTTCGCCATTCGCCCATGTGGGTCAGGGAGTCCGGCGTGGCGACGCCCGTGGAGGAGTATGCGACGGGCGCCGTCGCGGGAAAGAGGAGGAAGGGGCGCAAGGGCCATGCCCCTCCCAGGGGCGAGGCATCCCTGGAGAGACGCCCCGACCCGCGGTAGGGCCCGTCTACGTGGACTGCCGGACCTTTATGTCCGACTTTCTGGGTATGACCGCGCTCAGCAGGGTGGTCAGGACCAGGTTCAATATCAGGACTATCACCCCGATGTACATCGGCCCCAGCGGAGTGGGGTAAAGCGTCGTGGTGATCACGCCGAAGTGGTTGGCCACCAGGACCATGTACACGCCCGTCACGATGGAAACGGCGGCCCCGACTATCAGCGCCTCGGCCTTCAGCCAGTCGGTGTACAGGCCGAGGAAGACCGCCGGCAGGAGCTGGATGACCAAGATCGCGCCGATCAGGTAGAACTGGAGGGCGTAGCCGGCCGGGACCGCGAAGACGAAGGCAAGGGCCGCGAACTTGAAGAAGGCGGAGGCCCACTTGGCCACGTCCGCCTCCCCCTTCGCGGTCAGACTTGGCTTGAACTCCTTGACCACGTTCCTGGCTATCAGGTTGCCCTGGGCTATGGCCATGACGGCGGCCGGGACCAGCCCTCCGATGAAGACGCCGAGCAGCGCCAGACCGGCGAACCACGGTGGGAACTGCGTTATGAGGAGGGAGGGTATCACGTATATTCCCCGGGAGGCCGGAGGGAAGTTGTTCAGGAAGGACACGGCGGCGGGCACCTTGTTGACGAGGGCCCCCATCATGTCGGCCAGGGCGAGGGGGACGGCGTACAGGGGGGCCAGGGCGAAACCCCTCTTGAGCTTGCTGGCGCTCGAAGCCCCAAGGGACGCCGTGACGTTGTGCGGCCAGAGATAGGCGGAGACGACTACCCCCAACATGCTGGTCGAGAACGCGATGGCCAGCGACGGGTTCATCGTGGAGTATTTCGATGGCAGCGACTGGAAGGCCTGGCCCATGCCTCCGACGGAAGGAACCACCACCGCAACTATGGACAGGAGGGCGATCCAGACCAGTATGTCCTTCATCACAGCTCCAAGGGTGGCACCCCTCAGGCCGCTGGTGAACGTGAACGCCGCCAGGACTATGAACGCTATGACGAGCGCCACCTCCTCGACCTGTGCGCCGCCGAGGGTCCCCAGCAGCATCGAGGCAAGGACGGCCTGAAGGCCGGCGATCTGCAGGGCGATGTAAGGCAGGAGCGCGACTATCCCGACCAGGGCGAGGAAGATCGAGAGCGTGGTGCTCCTGAACCTGTCCTTGACGAAGTCGGACGACGTGATGTAGCCCTTCTGGTGGGCCCTGGACCACAGGACGGGGACGAAGATCATCGCGAAGGCGAAGACCATGGCCTGGTAGGCGACCCCGAAGAATCCGAACGCGCCCAGGAGGTAGACGGACGAAGGTATCGCGAGAATGGAATAGGCGGTGTACCAGTCTGCCCCCTGGAGGAAGAAGGTAAGCAGCGAGCCGAGCTTTCTGCCTGCGAGGGCCCAGTCGCCCAGGTCGTTCAGGTTCCCCTTCCTGAACCTTGAGCCGTAGAATCCCAGAAAGACGAACACCGCAAAAAGGAGCATGAAGACAGAAGTCATCTCTATCAGAGAACCGCTGTCCACTCCGATCATCCCCTCACTGTTTTTCTCCGGCGTCGCGGCTTTCCGACATCAGCGCGTATGTGACCAGCAGGAAGGTCGCGATCACATACCAGACGATGACCCACCAGTAAAAGAAGGGGGCCCCCAGGAGTGCGGGCTGGACGAAATTATACCACGGCCAGGCATACGCGGCGAAGATTACAACAACCACCAGGGCCAAGAAGGAGGTGCTGCTCCTCAAAGTCAGACCTTCAGCGCTGAGCTTCTATATAAAATTTTGGTCGCCCGTCGGCTTCTTGCCCATTATTCCGCATATGGGGCCATCAGTCTTGCGAGCCGCTCAAGAAATGGCCGGCGAATCCAGTGGACCCGCGCCGGCCGAGAATCGCGAAGACGAACGGCCGCGCGCGCCCTCCGCTGGTCCGCCGCTCGTGTCCACGTCACGCGAGGAGGTACCGGGAGACGCACCGGTCCGACCGGCGCGGAAGCCTTAAATCGGAAGCGAAACAGTCGCGGAAAAAGAGGCTGCGCAACAGATGAGCAAGATAAAGGACAGGTCGCTCGCCGAACAGGGGCGAAGGAAGATAGAATGGGCCGAATCCAGGATGCCCGTCCTGATGAAGCTTCGCTCCGTTCATTCGGAGGCGAAGACGCTGAGCGGACTGAGGATATCCGGCTGCCTGCACGTGACCAAGGAAACCGCCGTCCTGGTGGAGACCTTCAGGGCGGCCGGGGCGGAGGTGGCCTGGTGCGGCTGCAACCCCCTCTCGACGCAGGACGACGTGGCGGCTGGGCTCGACGCGGCGGGCGTCGAGATATTCGCGTGGAAGGGGCTGTCGCAGGAGGAATACTACTGGTGCATAGAGCAGACACTGAAGCTGCGGCCCACGCTCACCCTTGACGACGGGGCGGACCTGGTAACCACCGTCCACACGAAGCTGAAGGAGCACCTCCTGGGGATACAGGGAGGGACGGAAGAGACGACCACAGGAGTGCACAGGCTGAAGGCGATGGCGAGGGACGGAAAGCTCCGGTACCCCATCGTCGCGGTGAACGACGCGGAGACCAAGTCGGACTTCGACAACGTCTACGGAACGGGGCAGAGCGCCCTGGACGGCGTGATTCGGGCCACGAACGTCCTCTTCGCGGGCAAGAACGTGGTGGTCGCCGGCTACGGCCACTGCGGGAGAGGCGTCTCCGCCAAGGCCAGGGGGCTGGGGGCGAACGTGATAGTGACCGAGGTCGACCCGATAAGGGCGCTGAGGGCCAGGATGGACGGCTACACCGTGATGCGGATGAAGGAGGCCGCCGGGGTGGGCGACATATTCGTGACTGTGACAGGGAACAGGGACGTGATAACGGCGGAGCACTATCCGCTGATGAAGGACGGAGCGATCCTAGCCAACGCCGGGCATTTCAACGTGGAGTTCTCCCTGGAGGACCTCCGCGCCATGGCGAAGGGCAGGCGGGTGGTCCGCCCGGAGAACGAAGAATACGTCCTCCCCAACGGGAACAGGGTCTACGCGCTCGCCGACGGCAGGCTGGTGAACCTGGCGGCGGCGGAGGGGCACCCCAGCGAAGTGATGGACATGAGCTTCGCCAACCAGTTCCTTTCGGTGCTCCGGCTGGCCAAGGAGGGGCGGAACATGGCGCCCGAAGTACATGAGATACCCCGGAGCCAGGACGAGGAGATAGCGAGGCTGAAGCTGGAAAGCATGGGGATAAGCATAGACAGGATGACGGGGGGCCAGGAGAAGTACCTCCAGGGCTGGAGCGAAGGGACCGGCTGAGCGCTAGGCCTTCCCGATGGCCGACCCCACTACCTTGAATATGTAGTCGGCCTTGCTTTCCGCCCCCTCCCTGGCCAGCTCCTCCGGAAGGCTCCCGCCTGCCGCGAAGGGGTGACCGCCTCCCCGGAACCTTTCGGCTATCTCGTTGCACGGGACGGAAGAGCCTTCGCTCCGCAAGATCGTGAGCGTGTCGTCTTCGTAGAGCACTATGCCGAGCTCGGCGCCAGCCATCATGTCGAAAGCCTCGAGAGGGGGGAGGACGGACCTGCACGAGCCGACTGCGACCGTGACGCCGCCGACCTTACTGGTGAACATCGCTCCTTTCAGCTCGTCCACGGCCAGCCCCTTCGCCCCGTCGTACGCGTCCCAGTCCTTCTCCAGGTCCGCGTCCCACAGGGTCCCACGGGAGAACTTCTTCACCAGTCCCAGCAGCCTGTCATGATCGGCCAGGTAGTTGTAGTAGACGATTATGCCGGAGAGGTAACGGGAGAGCGGCCTCTCCATCACAGCGAAGTCCGTGTCGTGCGCCATGGACGCGAGCGCGGATGCCACCTGGTCAGTGGGGGCGTAGATGTCTTTCATGGCTTCCGCGGCGCACCTGCTCGTGTCCAGCCGCAGCCCGGCGTACCTCCTGAGCTCCGCCTGCTGCTCGACCGTCCACCTGTGGTGGTCCACCCAAAGCATCGTGGCGCCGGCCTTCTTGGCCTCGGCCAGCCCACCGAAGACCGCCGAGCTGGTGCTCTTGTTCAGGCTGAAGTCGGATATGGAGATATAGCATCCGGGCGAAAGCGCCTCCTTCATCCTTCCCACCATTCTCTCGATGTTCTTGGCTCCGTAGTCCACCAGAGTGACGGACGACTCGGGGTGGGCTCTGAGAAAGATGGCCGCGCTCATCAGACCGTCGCAGTCCTTTGCGTGGGAGAAACAGTGATAGCTCGTCATGCGGGCCTTCTTTCGACGCTGCATATTTTAATATTCCAGCTAGCGCAGCTCCCTCTTCTTCTCTCCCCTGTACACGACGTAGCATATCGGCACGAGTATCAGGAGGAGTATCGCAGCCAGCCCCCCGAAGGAACCCTGTATCATCTGCTGCGAGGTCGCGTGCCCCCCCGTCGCCGGAGGAGGCTGGCCGGAGGTGAGGGTGAGCATCAGGACGAAGGGGGTCAGTATTATCGCTATCGAAAGTATCTTTTGAATCCACCCGGTCGTCTTTCCTCTGGATTCCATCCCGCCGTATATTATTTGTGCAGAGTAAGGGATAAGCGTATTGGTGGAATGCGCTCAGCGCGTCCGGAGCTTGATTTCTATGCTGACGGTCTCGGGGATCCTGAGCCTGGTCAGCTGCCCCATTGTCCTCTCGTTAGCATCGATGTCGATCAGGCGCCTGTGCAGCTTCAGGTCCCACTTGTCGAAGGTGTGCGTCCCCTGCCCAGAGGGCGCCTTCCTGGTCACGACACGAAGCTTCTTCGTGGGGAGCGGGACGGGCCCCTTGACGTTGACCCCGGTCTTGACCCCGAGCTCCTTGATTTCGGTGCTGACCTTCTCAAGTTCCTGCAGGTCCGCTGACTGAAGCTTTATCCGGGCTATCTGGGGCATCGTGACTCCCGCTAGGCTGGCTTAATTCATCATTTAAAGTTTGTTCGGGCCGGGCGCTAGGAAACTTCTAGCTTGCCGTACCTGCCCACGTTCAGCCTCATCTCTCCCCTGAAGGTGCTCACGTAGCCGTTCTCTATCCTGAGGTGCGAGCCATCCTTGACCTTCTGGGTGTTTTCGTTCCAGAGCGTCAGGACGACCGACCCCGAGTCGTCCTCCACGGTGACGTCCATCACGGACGCCCTTTCGCCTGTCTTCAAAGTCACTTCCCGCACGGGAGACACAGAAGACACGCTCACTTCCAAGTTGACGCGACGTGAATCAGGTCTGAGCTCTCGAATCTTCAAATCGACCTACGCGCAATCATAATACCTTACCTATTTAAACAAGCCGCAGCGGGTTTATTCCCCGCCTTCGAAGCGCTTCGACACGCGCTCGGAGGCATGCGTGGCCGCCTCCACCGCGTTCATTATGCTCGTCCTCAGGGAACCCTTCTCCAGCTCGTAGATCCCGGCTATCGTGGTCCCCGCCGGGGTGGTCACCATGTCCCTGAGTTCGGCCGGGTGCATGCCGTCGCGGGCTATCAGCTCCGCCGTTCCGCTCAGCGTCCTGACCACCAGCTTCGAGGCTATCTCTCTGGGTATCCCTACCTTCAGGGCTGCGCTGATCATGGCGTCTATGAGGATGGCTATGTAGGCGGGGCCGCTGCCGCTGAGCGCAGTCACGGCGTCCATCAGGTGTTCCGGCACCTCCACGGTTTCGCCCGCACAGGCCAGTATCTCGCGGGCGCGCTCAACTGTCGCCTTCGGCAGCCCCCGCCCGGGGACGTACGCCGTCACGGACTCGGCTACCTTCGCGGCTATGTTGGGCATGGCACGGACGACCTGGGCCCCGGGGAGGGAGCCTTCCAGGTTCTTCAGCGAAATCGCGGCCATCACAGATATCACCAGCTTGCCCTTGACCGCCCCGGAAATTTCTTCGAGCAGGCGTTTTGCGTCGGACGCCTTGACCGACACTATGACCGCCTCCGCCTGCGCGACCGCCTTCCGGTTGTCCGTCATGACCACTATCTTCTGCGAGGCAGGGCTGAGGCCCTTCACATTCCTCCTGGTTATCAGCACCTTCGATACGCTCTCCGACCTGGCCAGGCTCTGTGCCATGGCCTCCCCTATCTTGCCCGCCCCGAGCACCGCGACTATCATCTTATGCGGCAGGCGTATGGCCTGGCATGCTTATAAGACGACGGAAGGCAGGTGAAGTCCCTTCGCGGCGCTGCGAATGCTTTTAATTCGCCAGCCGTAGAACGGACGGCGGTAGAACCGCTCTGCTATTCGAGCTCCTGGCGTCCTTCGTCGCACTTCCCCTGTCCTACTATGGGGCGAAGTTCCTGGCCTCCGCGCTGACGCGCAGGGGACTGACCGTGCCAGACGCGCACAAGCAGGGACAGCCGCCGGTGGCGAGGCCGGGGGGTCCGGCGATCGCCTTCGCGCTGATAATATCCCTGGACGCGGTCTACGTCATCACGGGCTCGCCGCAGACACTGGCGCTGGCGTTGACGATGGTCATAGCGTTCGCGGTTGGCGTCTACGACGACATGAGGTCGCTCAGCGGCCCCGTCAAGGTGGGCATGCTCTTCGCCGCGTCGCTTCCGATCCTCCTGCTGCATACGTATTCGCCGTTCCCCGTGTTCCCCTTCGTGGGCCACCTGAGGCTCACCGTGGTCTACCCGCTGCTGGTGCTCGTCGCCGTGCCGGTGACGGCCAACGCCTTCAACATGATAGACGTGTACAACGGGCTGGTGAGCGGGTTCACCGCCATAGCGGTCCTTCCCCTGCTCTTCGCATTCCTCGTCCAAGGTGACTACGTCATGGCCTCGGCCGCCCTCGCGCTCCTTCTCACGATGCTCGGCTTCTACCTGCTGCACAGGAACCCCGCCAAGATATTCCCCGGAGACTCGGGGAGCCTCGCCCTGGGGGCGACCTACGGCGCGCTCGCGATAATAGGGGGCATGGAGGTGGTGGCCGTGGTGGCCCTGCTGCCGGCCATACTCAACGCCTTCTTCGTCATATCGTCTGTCGGCGGGCTGGTGGAGCACAGGCAGATGAAGAAGAGGCCCGTGGCCCTCAACGGGCAGTTCAAGCTGGAAGCGGTCAGGGAGCCCGGCGCGCCTGTCACGCTGGCCAGGATGCTCCTGTCCGACGGGCCGCTCGGCGAAGCGGCCGTGGTGCGCAGGTTCTTCGTCCTCGAGGCCTTCGCCTCGCTGCTCGCGGTCGCCACATTCCTGCTCATGGGTGTCAGGGGATGACAAGGGTCCCGGCGGTCCTCCTGCTCATCGGCATAATGACCGCGGCCTGGGCGCTGCTCATACTGATGATATTCGTGGTCTTCGAACTGATCATCCCGATATCGGCCCCCTCCGGTGCCTCCTATGCGGTGGAGCTGGGGTACGCCGTCCTGAAGCTCGTGATGGCCGGCGCGGTGGGTGCGGTGTGGCTCTATTCTTATTTCCTGATGCGTGACATGTTCGTGCGGGTCAAGGGGCTCGACCGGACTCCCACTCCTTCCTCTTCCGGTCGTACTCCTTCCTAGAATAGGCCACCCTGGCCGGGACGCCCATCACGACGGCGTCCGGCGGGACGTCCCTGGTGACGACCGCGCCCATCGCGACCACGCTCCCCCTCCCTATCTTCACCCCCGCCTTTATCACCGCCCCCGCCCCGATTGAGGCGCCGTCCTCCACGGTGACGCCTATCATCCTGCCGCTCATGGGGTATGGGTCGTTGGTGAAGACGACCCCCGGCCCCACGAAGACCTTCTTGCCGATGCTGGTCATGGGCGGGATGTAGACGGAGCCCTCTATCCTCGTGCCTTCCCCTATGGTGACCGAGTAGTCGACGTGAGAAAGGGAGCCAATCATTACGTCGTCGCCGATGACCGTGCCGTCCCCCACGTAGGCGAAGTGCCATATCTTCACGTTCTTGCCGAGGGAGACGCCCTTCCCTATGTGGTTGACCACCATGGAGCCCGATGCATGGGCGCGCGTTATTATCTTTTCAGAGCTGCAGAGTCACGGGCAGCCTCTTCGCGCTGGAGTAGGACGCCGCCTCCGCCACGGTGCTCGTCTTCAGCGCCTCCTGGGCGTCGACCAGGGGCCTGGTCCCCTCGTCGAGGCACTTCATGAAATGCCTGACCTCCAGCATCAACGGCTCGCCGTGGTCGATCGTCGGAATGGTCGAACCGGACTCGTTGTCTATACGGACCTCCTGTTGGACGAAGTCCAGCCTGACCACCCCTTCGGTGAATACGGCGGTGAGCTTTCTCTCCTTGGCCGGCGTGACCCAGTTGGTGGTCAGGGTGGCCGTCTTGTGCCCCCTGAACCCGAGCATCAGGACGGCGAAGTCCTCGTGCTGACCGGAGACCTTCCCTGTCCTTGCGAAGACCTGCAGCGGCTCCTCCCCGAAGATGTATCGCGCGGTGTCTATGTCGTGGACCGTGGTGTCCAGCAGTATGCCCACGTCCTTGACTCCCCCCCACCTGTTCTCCCTGTGGAATTCGCACAGCAGCAGCTCCCCCAGCCTCCCCTCCTGGACCAGCTTCTTCAGGTAGGACACCGCCGGGTTGAACCTCTCTATGAAGCCGACCGCGACGGTGCGTCCCCTGTCCCTGGCGAAGTCGGCTATCTTCCGCCCTTCCGCCACAGATGAGGCCAGGGGCTTCTCGACGAAGACGTCCAGCCCCGCGTCCATGAGCTTCAGCGCCACCGGGGCGTGGGTCGTCGTAGGGGTGCAGACGTGAGCCGACCGCAGCCTTTCCGCAGAAAGCATCTTATCGAGCGAATCGTAGGCGGGGACGCCGTACTTCCTGGAGAAGGCCTCCGCCCTGGACGCGTCGGTGTCGCATATCGCAGCGAGCGCCCCCAGTTCGCTGAGCACCCTGGCGTGGTTCTTCCCCCATCCGCCGACCCCGACAAGGCCCGTCCCGGCCATGGGTCATCAGCGCCCCGAAGCGCCCTTATAAACGATGAACTGGGCGGTTCCGACGGACCTTCGGGTGTGGCGTCGGACGGAGTCCGAGCCGGCTATGCTTCCTGCACCGGGACCGACGCCCCTATTATGGCCTGCGAGGGCGCCTTCCTTATCGAGCTCCTGCAGACTTCGAGGTCGGACCTGCTGCAGGCCACGACCATCTGATATCTCTCGGTGGAGGATGGCCGTCTGTGGTCGTCTTCGGACGAGTCGGGGTTCCAGGTGTCCACCTCGCCGAAGACCTCCCTGAGGGAATCCAGCAGGGACCCGAGCAGCCTCGACCTCTCGCCCTTCATCTCCATCGGGTCGTGCCCCCACACTATCAGTATCTTCGAGCGGATGGCCTTCAGTCCCTTGTCCCTGGCGTGGAGCCGCAGGTACGACTCGAGCATCTTCATGTAGCCGCTCGCCGCCTTCAGCGCCCCTGTCGCATAGTGCTGCAGGGCGTCCCCGTGCTGCAGGGTGTCCGCGAGCAGCTGCAGCTCGTAGAGGCCGTCGGCCAGGTCGTCCAGGAAGACGGTGGACGGCAGGGTGGTCCCGGGCCCCGGGTCCCTGTACAGGGACGCGTCCAGCGCCTTGGGCAGGTAGGAGGAGAGGACGGACCTTATGTGGAGCAACTCCGACAGCTCCAGGTCCCTCCCCCATTCGGCGACGCCCAGCGCCTCCGACAGCCATCCCGGCGGGTCGCCCGCGCCGGAGTAGGCCGCGGACCCGGTGCTCCCGCCGGGCAGATATGCGTACGAGTAGCTCTCCTGCCCGAACCCCGCCTGCTCGGAGAATATCTTGAGCGCGTTGCGGTTCCCCCCGGGGGGCATCGGCACCAGGTTGACCATCAGCACCTTCTCCCTGACGTTCTGGCCTATCTCCTTGAGCCTCTGGAACCACTCGGCCTTTCCTTCGTCCGAGTAGCGGAGGCGGGGGGCGACGACCACGAGGTCCGCGTCCTGCAGCGCGGCCGAAAGCGGCTGTATCGGGTAGAGCGTGTCTTCCCCCAGCAGCTCCTGGACCGACTTCGGAGGCTTGGTGCCGAGCAGGTACGAGGCCTTCATCCGTTCGTCCACGACCCTGATTTCGCAGTCGGCAGAGGCGAGCGCGAGGGCCAACCGGTATCCCTCGAGGCTGGTGCCGTAGACGGCAGCCCTCTGCTTGTCCATGACTCGCTTGGTCGCTTCGAGGCGAGACAATATAACGATTTCCGGTCGGGGACGGCAAACGCAATTAAGCTCCCTCCGCGAGGACAACGGCGGCAATTGAGGGTCTGGATAGACGCTCTCACCCCGAAACAGCTGATCTTCTCCGGACGGCTCAGGAAGAAACTGGAGGAGAGGGGGCACGAAGTGCTGCTGACCACAAGGGACTACCACGACGCCAACTACGTCGTGACCAGGCTGGCGCTGGAGGCGGAGGTGGTGGGCTTCCACGGAGGAGGCGGCCGGGAGCGGAAGCTGGAGGCCAGCCTGAAGAGGAGCGCGGACCTGCTGCGCGTCGTGCTGGAGCGGCGCCCCGCGCTGGCCCTGTCATTCGGCTCCCCCGAGGCGGCCAGGGTGGCGTCGGGCCTCGGGACCCCCCACTGGTGCGTCAACGATTCGCCTCACTCGGAATGGGTCGGCAGGCTCACCGTCCCTCTTTCGGAGCTGGTGTTCTGTCCCTGGGTGGTCCCCGCGTCGGCGTGGAGCGTGTACGGGTTGAAGAGGAAACGCGTCAGGCAGTACAGGGCGCTCGACCCGGCCGCATGGCTGAAGGACAGGGGGTGGTGGCCTCCAGCGACGGACTTCGAGAGGTTGTCGGCCGGGGCCATCCTGTTCAGACCCCCGGAGACCCAGGCATCCTACCTTCGGGGGAGGGCGGCGGAGGGAGTGGAACTGGCAAGGACGCTCTCCGAGAGGTTCCCGGAGAGCAGGCTCATCGTCCTGCCGAGATACGCCGAACAGGAGGAGGAATACGCCGACGCCCCCGGCGTCACGGTCGCCGGCGAGCCCTTCTTCGGGCCCAACATGCTCAGGGATTGCAGGCTCCTGGTGGGGGGCGGAGGCACCATGAACGCGGAGGCCGCCCTGCTGGGGGTGCCGGCCGTGTCGTCCTATCCGGGGGACCCCACGTACGTCGACAAGTATCTGGTCTCGCGCGGACTTCTCCATCGCGGAAGGGGCCCGGCCGACATATTGCGCCTTGCGCTCCGCCTCCTGACGGAAGACGCCGGGGCGAAGGGGGAGAGGGAGCTGGAACTGATGGACGACCCCGCCGAGTTCGTGGCGGCCGCGGTCGACCGCGGGGCCGCCTGAAGCCGCGTCCCCATGAGCGAACTTATTAACCCACGGATGCACTCGCCTGTGAGCCCGGAAGCCCGGTGGAAGGGGATGCGCCCCTGCCGAATGTAGCGGTCAAGCATCCTGGCCTTTGGAGCCGGGGACGAGGGTTCGAATCCTTCCCGGGCTACCACGGTTTCGGCGACGCCCACGGGATGCAAACGCGTTGAAAACGTCCGCGAATGCGGACGACCTCGCGGCCGAGCCCGTTCATTGCCCTTGAACGGGCCGTTGAATTCCGCTGTATTATCTATCCTTGCTCGCGATACCAGACGCGGAGGTGCAAGACAAGACATGTTGTCAGGAATCGCGATGGCCACGCTCGGCACGCTGGCCGGCTTGGGAGCCACAGCAGCGGCCACGGGAGACGCGAGCACGCTCGCCCAGTCCGTGTCCCAGATGGCTCCTCACGGCCTGCAGGTCGCGCTGGCCCACGTCCCGACGTGGACGCAGGCGCACGCGGTGCTCGCCCAGCACCTGCAGCTGTACGCGCAGAACGGTGGCGCGGGCGGCGCGGGGGCTTCCGCCGCGGGGGCCGCGATAAAGAAGGGGCTGGCGCACATGGCAAGGCCTCGGTAGACGGGGCCTTGCCGTATAATTTTTCTATCCCTTCCGCCGGGCGCTTCAGTCTCAGGCGTTCAACCAGCCGGTGGCCACGAAATCCAACGCGAAAAGGCCGAAACCTACCGTGGTGACTACGGGGGAGTCTATGACGAAACCGGCCAGAGTCACTATGGAGGCCAGGATCACCCCGCCGTAGAAGAACCTCTTCTTGTCGATGTCGAATGCCCGCTTCATGGGTCCTGCGTCTTGGCATCCCCCCGGAGGCTTATTCAAGCTTATCGGTCATGGCCCGCCGGTCGCCGTACGCGCGAAGCCGGGGGGGCCCGCCGCTACCGCGCCAGCATCCTCAGCAACGACTTCAGGCCGCGGGTGTTTGCGACGTGTTTCTTCTCCAGCCAGGCGCGCCTGGCGGTGAGGACGCCGAACCTGACGTTCTCCAGCTGGTCCACCGAATGCGCGTCGGAGTCTATGAACATCCCCACCCCTTCTTCCGCCGCCTTCCTGGACCAGACGTCGTCCAGGTCCAGCCTGTTCGGCTGCGCGTCTATCTCGAGCATGACGCCGCTGTCCCTCGCCGCGGCTATCACCCTGCGCAGGTCCAGCATGTGGCCTCGCCTCGTACCGATCAGCCTGTTCGTCGGGTGGCACATGTAATCGACCGAGGGGTGGGACAGGGCCCGGACTGCCCTTTCTGTGAGCTTTTCGGCCGACTGGCCGTAGCCCTGATGCATCGAGACGCCGACGAGGTCGAACTCGTCCAAGAACTCCCTCCCGAAGTCCAGGCCGCCGTCTCCCCCGACCTCCGCCTCGACGCCTTTGAGGACCCTGAAGGGAGCCAGCCTGTCGTTCAGCCCGTCCACCTCCTTCCACTGTTCCTTGAACCTCTCCTCCGACAGGCCATGCGCCAGCCTGGCGGAGAAGGAGTGGTCGGTGATCGCGACGTATTCGTAGCCCATCTCCATGGCGGCCGTGGCCATCGCCTCGATCTCCGCCGTGCCGTCGCTCCACCTGCTGTGCATCTGAAGGTCTCCCCTGACGTCCTTGCCCTTCACCAGCTCCGGGATGTGGCCGTCCTTCGCCGCCTCCACTTCTCCCCTCCCCTCCCTCAGCTCCGGAGGTATGTATTGCAGGCCTAGCTCGGAGAAGACGCCCTCCTCCGTCTCACCGGCGACCCTGACCCCCCCTTCGTACAGTCCGTATTCGTTCAGGCGGAGCCCCTTCCCCAGGGCCAGGCTGCGCATGGCCACGTTGTGCTCCCTGGAGCCGGTGAAATGCATCATGGCCGCGCCGTGGCCGCCCCGCTCCGCCACCAGGAGGTCCACGCGGAGGCCGTTATGGAGAACGTAGCTTCCCTTCCTGCTCCCCCGCTCCAGCGTACGAGCCACGTTTCCGTAGCCGCCGAGTATCTCCAGCGCCCTGCCGTCCAGAGAAAGCAGGTCGATGTCCCCGACCGTCTCCCTCCCCCTGCGCAGGCTGCCCGCCACCTCAAGGGTGCATCCGCTGGAACGGGCGTACGAGACCATGTCCTGCGCCAGCGCCTCCGCCTCCGGAAGGAGCACCCTCCCCAGACCGGCCTGGAGGGTCTCTATCTCGGCGCGTATCCTGTCGGAGGCGCCCTTCCCGAGGGCGTCCCGCAGGCCACCTGAATCCAGCTCCTTCCTGAGCACCTCCACGCTTCTTATACCATGGTCCCTTGCGAGCCTGAACGCAGTCTTCGGCCCTATGCCGGGGACGGCCATCAGGGCGACGGCCCCTTCGGGGACTCCCCTCTCCAGTCTGTCCAGGTATTCCACCCTGCCGGTGGCGAGGTATTCCTCCACATTCTTGGCTATCCCTTCCCCTATGCCGGGCAGCTCCCGCAGGCCGCCCGCCCTGGCCAGCCCCTCCACATCGTCCGCCAAGCCCCCGACCACGCGGGCGGCCTTCTGATACGCGGCCGACTTGAACCTGCTTTCGCCGTTCGCCTCCAGGAGCAGCGCCATCCTGGACAGCAAGGCGGCCACTTCCTGGTTCCTCATCTTCCCCTGCCGAAGGAGTGGGAGCAAAAATTATTTAAATGCTGAATGGGAGGGGGTTCCTCAGCGCAGGTCAATCATATGTCAGCCACAAATACCGTCTTCATAGGAAAGAAGCCCGTGATGAACTACGTGCTCGCATGTCTGACTCTGTACCAGAACGGTGCCAACGAAGTGACCATCAAGGCCAGAGGCAGATCCATCAGCACCGCCGTAGACACCGCAGAGATACTTCGTAAGAGGTTCTCCACCGATGTGCAGGTCAAAGAGATCAGAATAGACACAGAACAAGTGAAGGACAGCGAAACGGGCGCTACGAGCAACGTAAGCAGCATAGAGATTTTACTGAAGAAGTAGCGTCTCTTCTCGCCAGTTTTTGTTTAAGCAAAACGCGCCTACCGGACGGTCACCCGTCCGAGCAGTCCA
>JAKAPW010000018.1 GCA_021811935.1 archaeon
CATGCGGTCGTCGACGAAGTCGCCGATCGCGAGGACATCGGTCCTGCCCCCAGCATCCCTGACCACGATGGGCTCGTCCCTGCGCACGGAGCCGCTCTTTATCACCATCGCGATGTGGGCCCCCCAGGGGTCGCTGTCGGTGAATATGTTCACGGGCAGGCGGAGCTCCTGGTTCATCCTCCTGATCAGGTACCGCGTGCTCCTGGGAGGCTGCCCCGCCGTGTTGATCAGTATGGCCTTGAAGCGCTCGTGCACCTTCTCCTCGACGAACCTCGTGAAGAGGCCGCCCTTCTCTATGGCTATGACCATCTCGGCGTCCGTGTCCACCAGCTCGGCGGTGGTCAGCGCCGGGCCTATCATCACGCCGTCGGGGTGGGAGCTCAGGTCCAGCCTCCTCCCCTCGTACCCCGGGACCGTGTATTCTATCGTGATGTTCCCGAAGATGGCGCTCCGCTCCTCCGGGAATATGTTGAAGTCCTCCCTGGCCTTCATGAGCGCGGTCTCCAGGTCCGTGATTATCTCGTCCGACTCGCTCTGGTCAGCGAACTCGACGCTGTACGCCTGGGCGGAATAGAAGGCGTCCCTCAGCGTGGAGGTCTTCTGCTCGCCGACCAGCTGGCTCGCGAAATACGCCAGCCAGAGCAGCTGGGTGAAGGGCCTGATGTGCTTGACGTTGTGCGATGACCTCTTCACCGTGTTGCTTCCTAGGATGTACTGCTTCAGGACCTCGTCGTACACGATGTTGTTCACGGACCTGCTCGGGAGGGAGATCTCGGGGAAGGCGCCTGCCTCTATCGAGTCATAGGAATGCTTCCCCAGCCCCTTGAAGGCGTCCAGCACCTCCTTCCTGCGGTGCTCCGCCACCCCCTTAGGATGCTTCATCCGACTCCCCTTCGCTGAAGATGTCGAGACCTATCAGCTTGTTGTAGTCCGGCAGCTTGTCCGTCCCGATCAGGTTGGCGGAGAACCTGGCTATCATCGGCATGTATTTCGAATAGATGTTCATCTTCTTCCTCTGCTTCTCCATGCTCCCCTTCTTGCTCAGGTAGACCTGCAGCTTGCGGAGCGCCTCCCTCATTGCGTTCCTGAGCTCCTTTTCTATCTCGGGCCTGTCGGCTATGTACTCCTTCCCCACCGTCTTGTACGGGACCTTCGTCGAGCAGATATGCGTTATCATGACCAACGGGGCCTCCTGGGGGACCTTGTACCTCCTCAGGTCTATCTCTTCGGTGAGGACCTTGAAGGAGACGTCGCTCCCTTCGTCGTAGAGCAGCGGTATCCTGTTGGCGAACCTCAGCAGCTTCATCCCCGGCTGGTTGCTCTTGCCGCCATAGGCGAGGCCGACCTCCACTATGAACGGGAAGCCGGAATAGGCCGCGGGCTCCCTGACCACCACGGAGTAGAACTCGGGCGAGAGCTCCTTCACTATCCCCGCGGTGAATATCTGCTCGTCCAGCGGAGAGAGGCACCTGCCGTCGGGCGGCAGGAACTTGTCGTAGCCGTGCAGCGCCTCCGTGAACCTGACGAGTTCGTCGTTCCCGAACCGCGTCGGGTCCTGGCCGGGAGGGACGGAGGCGTAGGCCAGGAAGTCCAGCGCGGTCTTGCCCCCCACCCTGTGGAACGTCTGCGTCATGAACTTGGAGACGGGCCCCCCTTTCCAGTTCCTTATCAGCCTCTTCACCGCCTCCACGTCTATCCCGTGGGGGTGGGGGAGCGTCTCCTTGGGGGGCTCGGGCATCTCGTCGGTGCCCCTCCTGAAGTGCAACAGCCTCCCGTTGGGGTCGACGAAGGCTATGTTGGCGTACGGCGTGACCAGGGCCGTGTTCCTGAAGTAGTCCGCTATCTTGGCGGCGGACCTGAAATAATCGCCGACGAGCTGCAGCTTGACCTTGGTCCCCCGCCACCCGTTCGAGCCTCCCTCCTCCCGCTTGATGATCGACGGGACGTTCTTCTCTATGTCTATCAGCATCAGGTACCTGTGGTAGGTCTCTCCGTCGGCGCAGCTCGTTATCTCGACCGGCTTGCTGGTCGTTATCTGGGCGTACAGTACGGACATGGTGCCTCCCATCCCGAACATCCCCCTCGCCTGCCGGAGCTTATACTTCGAGCCGTAGAATATCCTGCCGAAGGCGCGAGGTATCTGCTCCTTCTCTATGCCGGAGCCGTTGTCTATGGCCACCAGCTCGTAGCGTTTCGGCTCCTGCTTGTCCTCCTCCCCCGGGGCGTACGACACCCTGACGTAGAGCTCCGGCAGTATGCTGTGGAGCTCGCAGGAGTCCAGGGAGTTCTCCACGATCTCCCTTATCGCCGAATAGAGGGCCCTGGAAGGGTTGCTGAACCCGGCGAGGTCCCTGTTGCGGTAGAAGAACTCCGAAGGGCTGATCTCCGTGAACACTGTCTTGCCGCTCAAACGCCCCGCCTCCCTGCCCGCGCGCGGGTTCCGCCACACGACGGCCTGGGGGCTGGCTTCCTGCGGAACGGGGGCACGCGGTTCCGACTGCCCCCTGGATATTTTAGCGTTTCACACGGGCGCTTCGGGGAAGGTCAGTCTTCCCAGAGCTTGAGCCGCTCGAGCTTCGCCTTGCTCCTCTCCTTCTGGAGCTCCGAATAGACCGCCTTGTGGACGCCGCCCGAGGAGAGCTTCCTGATGGCGGTGCCCGCCAGCTTCACCTGCTCCTTGGTGCCGATGGACGACACCGTGTGGCCGTAGACGGAGATGTAGGCGCCGGACAGCTCCTCTATGACCCGCCTGGCCTTCCCGCCCATCCCTATCAGCCTCCCCTTTATCCTCTCCAGGGAGTTCCTGGACTTGCCGGCGTACTCCCTCAGGTCTATCACGTCCATGTACGTCTCGTCGTCCTTCAGCCTCATTGCGCGCCCCGGGGCGAAGCCCTTCCCGATGGCGTCCAGCACCTGGAGCGACCTGAACGGGTCGGCCTCTTCGGCGCTGGAGGCGAGCTTGACGGTGACCTCACCGGTTTCGCTGTCCACGGCGAGGGAGACGCCGAACGCGTCTTCGACCATCTTCTTGGTCAGGCCTTGCCTCCCGATCAGCGCCCCGACCCTGTCTCTGGGTATCCGGGTGGTCTGCTGGAAGCTCAGTCCGCGCCCGCCCTCCTGAGGACCTCGTCCTCCCCAAGGGTGCGGACCCCCCTCTTCTCGAAGAACCTGCCGACCGTGCGGATGTCCCTGAGCAGGAAGTCCCTGGCCATGGGATGGGAGCGGTCCACCGCCGAGGCGAAGTCGAAGAGCATTGTCTTGCTGCCCAACTTGAAGACGTTGAACTCGGAGAGGTCGCCGTGGACCAGCCTTGCCTCCCTGAACAGCCGGACGATGGACCTGACCACGGACGCGTAGTCGCCCGCGGTGACGGCCGGCGCTTCTGCGAGCGTCGGGGCGGGGACCCCTCCCTTCCCTATGAATTTCATCACCAGGACGTTCCTTTCGGCGTGGAACGGGTGCGGCACGTTCACACCCGCGTCCTCGGCCTGCCTCAGGTTCCTGAACTCCTTCTTCACCCATTCGTAGATCATCTGGCGCCCGAACTTCTCTATCCCGCTGAACCTCGGGTCGGCGGCTATGTAGACAGACCTCTTCTTGAACGAAGCGGTCGACGTGTAGAATATCTTGACGGCCAGGTCCTCCTTTCCCCTCACCCCCCAGTACACGCGCCCCTCCTTGCCCGCCTTCACGACCCCGTTCAGGTAGCCGAATACCCCCCTGTTCATCATGGAGTAGAGCGTCATCAGCGTGGACCTGTCGAAGACCTCCTCGAGGGTTTCCGTCTCCTCCGACCTCTTGCGGAGGTACCTGCTCTCCCTCTCCATCTTGAAGAGGTCTCGGCTCACCTTCTTTTCTATTCTTTCTTCACTCTCCAAAAGAGCTAGAGCTCCTTTGGCAGGTGTCCCTTGTCCCTCAGGTAGTCGACCTGGCCGACCGTGTAGCGCCACAGGATGTCGCACCTTTCGTTCGTCTTGAAGTCCCACGGGGCGACCAGCACGACGTCCCCTTCCCTGATCCATATCCTCCGCTTCAGCTTCCCCCTTATGCGGCCGAGCCTGGCCACGCCGTCCGCGCACTGGACCATGATGTGGTCGCTCCCCATCAGCTTGACCACCCTGCCCAGCATCTCCCCCTTCTCCGGTAGAACCAGTTCCTTCAGTGCCTCTTCGCTCAACACCTTTCTCTTTCCCATGAATATCCAGCAATTTTGCCCACAATATGCGTAATAAACTTAACGCAAGGTGCGCTTCTTCAGGCGCAATATCCTGGGTAGCTCCGAGGGGAGGGACCGCCATCCCCTCGTGCTCGCCGTCTCCAGGGCCAGCTCCCAGTCCGCCCGCAGCATCACCACTGTCACGGCCAGGACCAGCGCCAGGCCCACCAGGAGGGCGTAGGGGCCGCTGCCGCCGACGAAGGCGGGGAGGAGGGCGAAGTAGTACCTGGCCATGTAGGCCACGCCGACTGAGAGCACCACCTTGCCGAGCGTGTTGGCCAGCAGGAACTTCCAGAAGGCGAAGCGGATCATCCCCATGGGGAGCAGGTAGACGTCGTCCGGGAGAGGGGTCACGGCGAAGACGAAGACGCCCAGCGCCCCGTACCTGTCGACGAGCTTCTTCAGAGCGTCCACGTTCTGCCTGGTCCCCGCGTTGAAGAACCTGTAGCCCGCCCTGCCCATCGCGTAGGACGTTATCTTGCCCAGCGACCCGCCCACCCCCGCGACCACGCCCAGCACCAGCGGGTCGAGCGTCCTGCTCAGCACGACCACGACCAGGAGGTACGGTAGGGGGAGCAGGGGGATGACGCTTCCCGCAAGGGAGACCATGAAGACTCCCAGATAGCCGTAGGTCTGCGCCAGTTCCAGGAGGGCCTGGCTTATCGCGTCCACCACGGTGCCAGACCTTCACGGGCTGAACTTATATATCATAAGAAAGGGGACGCCGCCTATCGTCCTTATCGCGTTCGGGTCGGCCAGCCTTTCGCTCACCGCCTTCGCCACTATCCTCTCCCCCACCAGGTTCGCTATCCCGCAGTTCCTGAGTGACGCGATGGCCGTGCCGTCGTCCACGAGCTCCCCCGCGAAGTAGCTCTCGTCTATGACCACGTTCAGCCCTCCCTCTTCCACCCTCCTCCCGAGGAGTTCCGCGTCGCAGACGTTCACCATCAGGGATTCGCGGAACTTCATGGATCGCAGGATGAAACCGGCAGCCACCGCAGACCTACTCCTTGGTCGGGTTCTTGGCGCCGCACGCCTCGCAGACGAGCATGGTCACTTTCTTCAGCCTTTCCGTGTGGGTGTCCGGGCTGCCGCAGACGGAGCATATCACGTTGTCGTTGATGTACCTCTCCAGAAGGACCCTGAACGAATCCTTGTTCTTTCTGCCTATGAATATCGCCCTGCCCTCCTGGTCCATCGAAGCGGCGGTGGCGAGCTCCCTGGCCAGATACATCAGCACCCTGTTGGGGTCCCTCCTCATCATGTCGGTGAACTGCTTGAAGTTGTACAGGTAGGTCCTGTTTCCTATGAACTTGGTGTCGGGGATGGGCAGCGTCAGCCTGCTTACCTTCTTCATCCCCTCCGCCTGCAGGTGGTCCTTCACCCTGTCCAGCAGTTCCCTGTAGCCCTGTGGTTCCAAGTCTGGTACGGTCGGCGTCATGACCATTTAAAACCTTTTTCGGACGACGGGCGCAATTTCTATATGCGGAGGGGCGGGCAGGGGTGTGCGGCGTTGACCTTCCCGTTAGAGGAGTTCCAGAAGCTGGACATCAGGATAGGGAGAATAGTGGACGCGAAGAGGCTGGAAGGCTCGAAGAAGCTGTTGGAGCTCAGCATAGACATGGGCGACGGCGTAAGGAGGGCCGTGTCGGGGATAGCGGAGTTCTACGACCAGGAGGGGCTGAAGGGCAGGCAGATAGCCGTGGTGACCAACCTCCCGCCGCGGAAGATATTCGGTCTGGAGTCGGAGGTGATGATCCTGGCCGCGTACGGCGGCGACAGGCTGGCCTACCTCGCTCCCGAGAAGGAAGTGCCCGAAGGGAGCAGGGTCTCGTAAGCCCGCCCGCTCAGTCCACCCTGTCAAGCGCCAGAGGGATTCTGAGGCCCGATTCGGGCTCGGCGTCTATCGTCCTGTCCCCCAGTATGCTCTCCAGCGGGTCGTAGACTCGCAGCGAGAGCCTGGAGGCAGTGTGCGCGACCACGGCCAGCACGGAGCCGCCGCTGATCGAAGCCGAGTTAAGGTATCTTATCCTCGACCCGGACGACACCATGTTCCTCAGCCCCTCGGCCGCCAGCCCGGCGTTCCCGAGCGTGGTGGGCCTGTTCCCGCTAGAAAGCACCAGCAGGTCGTCCACGGCGGAACCGGCCATGGCCCACGTCCTCCTGGTCAGGCCGCCCATCGCCTTCGAAAAGCCCTCGCCCGCGTCTCTGATTTCAAGGAGCGACTCCCCGCCCGACCCGATGGGCGCCTCGCCCTCCTCCAGCACGGAGGCCATGACGCCCGCCACCCTCCTGTTTATGGCGTCGTGGACCGAGCCTATGGGCAGCTCTTCGAAGGCCTCTTCCACGAACTGCTCCCTGTCGACAACGATGATCCCGGTCCCCTCCTCCTTCCTGACCCTTTCCAGGGCGGCCCCCGCGGCGAACTCCATGTCCCTCTGCTCGTTGAACGGCAGCAGGACGACGGCGAGGCAGCCGAGCCCCGCCTTCCTGGCGGCCGAGACGGCGCGGGGCAGAAGGTACGAACCGGACCTGCCGCCGAGGCCGCCGAACACCACGCACTGGCCGCGCCCCTCCGCCTCCCGGCCCAGGAGCTCCTTCAGGACTTCGTCGTCAAGCGTCCGCCAGTCGACGAAGCTGCTCCGCCCCCCGAGGTCCTTGGGGTTCAGGCTCACAAAATGATAGCCCGCTTGAAATCCTGCGTCCTGCATCTCGCCCGCGATTCTGCAGCCCGACTTGCCCACGCCTATCAGGAAGGGGCTGTTCCGGTTATCTCCCAACTGAAAACCACTCGCAGAGTGGGGCATCCGCTATGCTATGATTTAACGACCACCATTCATAATGAATTAACAAACTATGAAAAATTATTGACCAGGACCTTTCCGCTTCCAAGTGAGCTTCAGCGTGAGCGGGTGGGAGGCCCTGGCCTCGTCGAGGTTGCCTATGCTGCTCTTCTTCGGGAGGTTCTCCAGCTTCGCGGGTTCCTCCATGGCCGTCCTGGCTATCGCGTTCATCGACTCGGCGAACCGGTCGAGGTTCTCCAGCGGCTCCGACTCCGTGGGCTCTACCATCAAAGCCTCCTCCACTATCAGGGGGAAGTATACGGTGGGGGAGTGGACCCCTTCGTCCAGCAGGGCCTTGGAGACCTTCAGCGCGCTGCCGCCCCGCCTGGCGATCGGCTTGGCGGAGACCACGAATTCGTGCTTCCGGGGGGTGCCCTGGGCGAAGGGGACGGCATAGTGTTCCCTGCTCAGCTTCTTCAGCAGGTAGTTCGACGCTAGCACCGCCTGGCCGGAGACGTCGGCCAGCCCCCCGGGGCCGAGCGTCAGCAGGTACGCTAGCGCCCGCACCAGGACGCCCGTGTTGCCGTATCCGCCCTTCAGGTGGCCTATCGTGTGGGGGAGGTCCCGCCTCCAGGCCAGGCGGCCGCCCTTCTTCTCCAGGAGGGGGACCGGGAGGTAGTCCGCAAGGAAGGACTTGACGCCGACCGGCCCCGCGCCGGGCCCTCCGCCGCCGTGCGGGGTGGAGAACGTCTTGTGTATGTTCATGTGGACCACGTCGAACCCCAGGTCACCCGGCCTGACGCGCCCGAGTATCGCGTTCATGTTGGCCCCGTCATAGTACATCAGCCCGCCGCCCTTGTGGACCAGCTCGGATATCTTCAGGACGTCCCTCTCGAAAAGGCCGAGCGTGTTGGGGACGGTCATCATCATGCCGGCCGTCCTGGGGCCGACCAGACCCTTCAGCCTGTCGAGGTCGACCATCCCCCTGGAGTCGCTCGGCACGGTTATCACGTCGAGCCCAGCCATGGCGGCGCTGGCGGGGTTGGTCCCGTGGGCGGAGTCCGGGATTATGATCTCGGTCCTGGAGGCGGCGCCGTGCACTTCGTGGTACTTCTTCATCATGAGCACCCCGGCGAACTCGCCCTGCGCCCCCGCGGCCGGGAGCAGGCTCACCCTGTCCATCCCGGCGACGCGGGCGAGGGCCTCGGAGACCTCCCACAGCGCGGAGAGTATCCCCTGCACGCCGTCGGCGTGCTGGTAGGGGTGGGCTCCCTCCAGCCTCGGGTTGGACGCCACCCTGTCGTCGAGCTTCGGGTTGAACTTCATGGTGCAGCTCCCCAGCGGGTACATCCCGGTGTCGACGGAATAGTTCATCTGCGAGAGCCTGACGAAATGCCTCACTACCTGCAGCTCAGTCAGGGAGGGCAGCTCCACGGAGTCCCTGAGGAGTCCGCCCGGCAGGGAAAGGTCCGTCTCCTCTCCTATCGGGAGGGGCGGGACGTAGCCCACCCTGCCGGGGCGCGAGAGGTCCCTCAGGAGAGCCTCGTCCCAGGCCGCCTGCCTGAAGACCATCTACGGCGCCTCCGCCAGGGCCGACAGCAGCCTGTCCACGTCCGACGCGACGTGCGCCTCCGTGACGGACATCAGCGCGACGTCCTCGAGCTCGGGGTAGAACCACCCCATGGGCAACGCGCCGTGCACCCCCCTGGAGGCGAGGGCCGAATGGATTTCGCTCCCCTTCGCCACGCGGCCGCGGGCGGAAAAGGTGAAGTCGCAGTAGAATTCGGAGTCGAAGAACGGGGCGGCGTACCTCCCGCCTTCGCCGATGCGCTTCGCCACGTGGTGGGCGTTGGAGGTTATCGTCCTGCTAAGGCGGCGCAGCCCGTCCGGTCCCAGCAGCGCGAGGTAGGCCGCCGCCATGACCGCCATCAGTGCCTGGTTGGTGCATATGTTGGACGTCGCCTTCTCCCTCCTTATGTGCTGCTCCCTCGACTGAAGGACCATGACGTAGCCCTTCCTGTCCGTCCCCTTCTCGGTGGTCTGGCCTATTATGCGCCCCGGCATCTGCCTTATGAAGGCGAGGTCCCCCCTGGCGGCGAAGATGCCGAGGGACGGCCCGCCGTAGTTCATCGGTATCCCGAGGGGCTGCCCCTCCCCGACCACAAGGTCGGCGCCGTACTCCCCCGGCGGGCGCAGCAGCCCGAGGCTGGTCGGCTCCACGCCCACTATGAACAGGGAGCCTTTCGAATGGACCATGTCGGCCATCTCCCTGACGGACGTCTCCACCGCCCCGAAGAAGTTGGGCTGCTCGACGTAGACGGCCGCCACGTCCTCGGACATCAGGCGCTCCATCTCCGCGATGTCTGTCAGACCCGTCCTGCCGTCGAAGGGGACCTGCCTGACGCGGGAACCGATGGCGGAGAGGTAGGTCTCCATGACCTTCCTCCTCTCGAACCCCGCCGAAGACGCTACCAGGACGTCCTTCCTCCTGGACACCCTGACCGCCATCCTGGCCGCCTCGGCCGCCGCGGTGGGCCAGTCGTACATCGAGGCGTTGGCCGCGTCCGTGCCGGTCAGATCGCAGACCATGCTCTGGTATTCGAAGAGCGCCTGGAGGACGCCCTGGCTGATTTCGGGCTGGTACGGGGTGTATGCCGTGTAGAATTCGGAGCGGGACGCTATGAGCCCTACGGCCGCAGGGATGTAGTGGGGCCAGACGCCGCCCCCCAGGAAGCAGGGAGATTCGGGGTGGGAGGAGACGCTGGCCAGCTTCTGGGCCATGTGCCTTTCCACCTCCATCTGGGTGAGGGGACCCGGGACGTCGACCGGGGCCTTCAGGACGTACTCGGCCGGGATGTCGGAGTAGAGGTCGTCCAGCGAAGAAATCCCTATCTCCTTCAGCATGTCCTGCAGGCTGGCCTCGTTGGGCAGGAGATGGGAATAGCTCTTCATGTTGACCCATCGGCCCTCTCGACGCCTTTTAAGTTTTGGCGTAGGCGGCGACGAAGGCTGGCGAGACAAATCTATAAATAACGTCCGATGCGGGCGAAACAAGAGCGTCGGTCTTGAAGAGGTTCGTCGGGCTGGCCGTCCTGTTGATCCTTGTGTCCGTGCTGCCGGCGAGTCTGCAACATGGCGGGCCGGCCATGGGCCACGCGGCTTCGCAGCCGGCTGTGCAGTACAGCGTGGACCAGTACGCCAGCGTGGACCAGTTCGGCTGGGTGCTGGTAAACACCACCCTGACGCTGACGAACAACGGGCAGTCGCCGTCCGGCCCGCTCCCCGTCTCCCTGCTGTACCCGACGGTCGCGAAGGGCACGCTGTGGTCCTACGCCCAGTCGAACTTCGACCTGCTGCCCTACTATTCGCAGAACTCCACCTCGTTCAACGGGACGGTTTCGTCCGTCCCCGCTGGAGGGACGCTCAACGCCACACTTTCGCTCAGGCTCCGCGGGATAATACTGGAACCCTACTCGGGCGTCTACGCCGTGGTCCTGACGTCCTGGCCTAACATCACTCTCCCTCAGGGGGAGGAGGCCAACGCCACCACGACCTTCAGCCTGCCGCGCGGCGTGAACGTGCTGCAGACGGTCACCCAGCCCACGTCGATCAACCTGACGCAGGTCCCTGCGGCCGGTCAGGTGTGGACGTACACCAACAAGACGCAGCCGTTCAGGTTCGGCTTTTACTTCTCTTCTTCGGGCGCGACCAGCTTCGCGCTGTACACCATCGAGTCGCTGCACAGGACGGTGGTGTTCAACCCCGAAGGCGGCCTGACCGTGGTTGACAGGGTGACGATACTCGGCCAGGACGCCACCCCCCTCAGCACGATAACGCTCACGGACCCGGCCAAGGGGGAATATTACATAGCGCAGGGGGCCATACACGCCAGCGCGGTCAAGATACCGAACGGGCAGGTCAACCTCCCGTCCCCCATCCCCAACGGAAGCGTGTCGACGCTGATAATATCGTACGCCCTGCCCCCCAATGAGACGAGCCGGGCGGCCGGCGGGCTGGGCATAACGCTGGGGGGGCTGCAGTACCCCAACCTGGTGCAGAACTACACCGTGGACTATTCGTTCCCGGCCGGGTCGACCGTCCGCTTCCTTACGCAGCGCACGTATGCGAACGTGACCGGCGAGCCTGTGGTCCGCCTTGAGGCCACGGTACCTTGGTCGTGGGACCTGGCGCCGGCGCTCCCCGTCGGGCTGGTGGGCGTGGCGTTCTTCGCCGCGCTCTACACGGTCGCCTTGCGCAGGAAGAAGGCCGGAGCGCCCCAAGAGCTGATAGACAGGAAGAAGAAGGTCGTGCTGGGGCTGCTCGAGGACATGAGGCTCAGGGGCGAGGGCTTCATCCCGTACACGTACTTCAGCGACCAGAGGCGGTTCCTCGAGGCCAGCAGGGGCGAGGTTTCCAGCCGCGTGAACGAAGCCAGGAACAGGGCGAAGACTGACAAGTCGTACAGGGGGACCGCGGACACGCTCTACGCGGCGGATGCCAGGCTCGAGCAGATATACAGGGAGGGCAAGACGGCCCTCGAAGACAAGGTCGGGGGCAAGGTTTCGGCGGACGTCTTCAAGAAGAAGATGGCCGAGCTGGAATCGAGGGTCTGAGACGAGGTCACCTGGGCTTCTGTTCCCGATACGCTGGGCAGCGGAAGTCCTCCTTGCAGGTGTTCAGGACGACGTGCGTGTTCGTCCTCTCCACGTGAGGCACGGCCAGCAGCTCCTTGGTGAAGGAGCTCAGCTCGTCCCTCGTCCTGAACTTCGAAATCACTACGCTGTCCACCGCCCCGGTCACGTCGTAGACGGCGCAGACGGAATCGAGCTTCGCTATCTGGTCCTGCACCTCCAGGAGCCTGCCCTTGGAGACGGTCACCTCGGTTATGGCGGTTATGACGTAGCCCAGCTTCTCCTGGTCCACCAGCGCGGAATACCCCTTCAACGTGCCCTCCTCCTCCATCCTCCTGACCCTTTGGGCGACGGTGACGACGGAGCATTTCACCCGCCTTGACAGCTCCCTGTACGAGAGCCTGGCGTCCCGGAGGAGTTCCTTCAGTATCTTTTCGTCCAGCTGGCGTGCTTTCGGATGCGCCGACATGGCCGACGAAAACTGACATTTGATATATTAATGTTACGCAAGCTGGACGTATGTAAGCATCTGCGCAAAATTTAAATACAGTAGTTCCGGATGCGCGCTGTGCCTTTCGACAGGTCTGAACGCGGAAAGCTCGTCCCTCGGAAGAGGACGGTGAAGCAGGCGATGGATTCCATCTCCGCGGACGGGGTGAAGTTCGTGGAGCTCCAGTTCACGGACGTGCCAGGGCGGCTGAAGCACGTCACGGTGCCCTCCGACATGGTGTCTGAGGAGATATTCAAGGAGGGAGTGGCCAAGCTGGACGGCTCGTCCGTCAAGGGGTTCGTGGAGATCTTCGAGTCCGACATGATGCTCGTCCCGGACCCGTCCACCTACGGCGTCATCCCGTGGGGGGACGAAAGATACAAGACGGCGAGGTTCATCTGCGACGTGTCCTGGGGATTCGGGAAGGGGAGGTTCCCGAGGGACCCGCGGTACATCGCGCAGAGGGCAGAGGAGAAGATGAAGGGCATGGGGTTCACCGACTCGTTCTGGGGCCCCGAGGTCGAGTTCTTCGTCTTCGATTCGGCGACGTGGGAGACGTCCAACCCGTTTTCGACGGGCTTCAGGATCTCCTCCGTGGAGTCCGCGATGGAGTCCAGGGGGACGAACTTCCCTATCAGGTTCAAGGACGGCTATTACCCCACGGCTCCGGTGGATTCGCTGGTGGAATACAGGAACGAGTGCGTGGCCTACATGTGGAACGGGTTCGGGATCGCGTCGAACGCCCATCACCACGAAGTGGCCACCGCGGGCCAGTGCGAGATAGACATCTACAGGGACTCCCTGATCCCCATGGCCGACAGCGTGGTCACCTACAAGCTGGTCACCAAGAACGTGGCGAGGCAGAGGGGGATGATCGCGTCCACCATGCCCAAGCCGATATTCGGGGACAACGCAGCCGGCATGCACGTGTCCTCGAGCCTGTGGAAGGGCGCAAGGAACGCGTTCTACGACGCGCAGGACGACTACGCGGAGCTGAGCCAGACGGGCAGGTACTATGTCGGCGGGCTGCTCGAGCACAGCAGGGCGCTCTGCGCCATAACGAACCCGACCACCAACTCCTACAGGCGGCTGGTCCCCGGATACGAGGCCCCGGTCTACATAGCCTGGAGCAGGGCCAACCGCTCCGCCAACGTGAGGATACCGGTCTATGAAAGAGGGAAGGAGGCGGAGGGCCCGAAGCGGGCGGAGTTCAGGACGCCCGACCCGTCTAGCAACCCGTACCTGGCCTTCGCGGCAATAGTGTCGGCCGGCCTGGACGGCATCAAGAAGAAGCTCGACCCCGGCTCCCCGGTGGACGAGGACATATACAAGCTGACCCCGGCCAAGAGGAAGGAGCTCTCCGTCGGGGAGCTGCCAGGCAGCCTCCAGGAGTCGGTGGGATGCCTGAAGAGCGACTCTGGATTCCTGAAGGACATCTTCGGGGCAGACCTCCTCGACACCATATGCGAGATGGCCATGGAGAACCACAGGATGGTGGCCGCGAGGCCGCACCCCTACGAATTCCACCTCTACTTCGACCTGTGAGGATAGGCAGAACTCGTTGGTGGCACCCTCGTTTCGTCAGCGCCATTTCTGCTGACGTCCCTACCAATTACTGAACACAGAACTCGTTGCCCTCGGGGTCCAGCATTATGACGCAGTATTCCCCTCTGCCCTCATCGAGCTCGTGATGCTTGGTCGCCCCGAGCCTTGTGAGCCGTTCAACCTCTCTGTTCACTTGTTCCCGTCTTTCACCAAGCGATACCCGGAGTCCTCCGCTTGCGTTGATATCAACATGGAGTCGATTCTTTCCAGGCTTGGGCGTGTCCATCTGCTGGAAATAGATCCTTGGGCCGGTTCCGTCGGGATCGACTATTGCGCTGGCCGAGTTCCATTCGTCTTCCGGTATACCTTGATCTTTGAGCCAACCTTCCCATGATGTGTAACCGCTCGGCGGGTCTTGCAACTTGTAGTGTAGAGCCTCGCTGTAGAACCGCGAAAGACTTGCAGGGTCTTTACAGTCGAATACGACCTGAAGCTTGAAAGCCACAGGCATATAACCACGAAGGTCATATTTCAATCTGATGACCTTCAGAAGCCCCCGTGAACGATACCGCGTCATTTCGCGGCCCTCCTTCTATCGGAGTCTCTCTTGCGGTCTCCCTGAAGCGCAGAAGAAGAAAAGAGGCCAGGCGATCCTAGGGGAACACGCCCTCCAGTGTCTGATACATGGGGTCGACCAGTCCGTACCCTTCGGCCGTTCTCTCGACAATTCTAATACCGACCAGAGAAGCGAGAGAACGCGTCAAGCTCTTCCTGTCGGGTTCCTTTCCGTGAATGGACCCAGTCAAAGTCATAATTCGTTTCCATCTACTGGGGCCACCTGTCGCCAATGATTTGACGACCACCTGCTCCAGCGAACCAAGCCTGCTGATTTCGTCTTCGACCGCCTTCTTCGCGGTCATCCTGACCTGCTTCGGTGCAGTCGACTGGGGCGGGCGCATCTCCTGACACCGTAATAGGAGGGAATTCCCCCGGTGCCCTTGCCACCTCTGTGAGTTCCGCCTCGTCCGGATTGACCTTGCACCCTTCCATTCCCGTCTGGAGGAATGCGCGACTGGTGTCCTGGGAAAAGGGCATTATCTCCATTCTTTGCGTCGGCCTTCGAAAGGGCGTGTGGACTCTTCTCGATGAGCTTGATTAATCTCAGTAGCGAGCCTGAAAACATCAATCTGACACGGGACTCGTTATACAGTACGGACAGCAAGCCGGGAATTCTCGAATCGTTGAGGTTTTGGGCTTCGTCGACTGCGACCAAGGTTTCACCCATTCCTTTAATCACCTTCTCGCGGGTCCTCACGGGTTCTTTCCTCAGCGCGAGCTTAAGCAGCTTGAAATCAAGTCGAATTCTCGCCTTGGTTTTGCCACCGCTCAGCTCGTCGAGGAGCCATGATCCCAAGTCCGATGCCGTGGTCGAGGTGGATGCGCCGATTAGATTCCCTGCCTTTCTTTGGCTACCGCTTTCATCAAAGACGTTTTCCCCACCTTGGGTGCTCCTATCAGAATCGGCCAGAACCCTGAGTCTATAGTACGGCCTATTTCGTCTGATTCAGCGCCCCGGCCGTAGAGAAGTAATCTGTCCTCTTTCGGCCTTGTATCGAAGAGCGTCGTCTGCTCCTTCCCCCATGCCAACTAGTTAGCGTGGGGCGCCTTGATTTACATGGCGTCCCCTCGAAAAGGAGGAGCCCCCACCGGAGTCAAGCCCATCGCGACTAGCTCCCCTGATCTTCATCTCGACCTTCTTCCTGTAGATGGGCTTCACCCCGTTTTCAACCGCCATAATCTTCCTCTCGCCGGCGGCGTAACAGTTATATAGTCACAGAGTGATTTAATCACCTGAAGGCAATGGCGACTGTTAAGGTGGACGGGAAGACGTACGCAGAGTTGAACCGTATTGCGGGGAACCTCAGGGCGGCCAGGGGGAGGCCGGTTCCCATGGACGAAGTCATTCGCGAGCTCCTCAACAGAAGAAGGCCGTCGGAATTTATCGGCTCGTGGAAGATGAGCGACGAGGAAGAAGCAAAGATCTTCGGAGAGCTACGCGAGGCCTGGAAGAAGTGGAAACAAGCGGCGTAGTTCTAGACACCGACGTGTTAGTTTCCGACCTCCGTGGAAAGACTTCGGTGCTCGGAGATATCGCAGACAGGGTGCCGGCCACAACCGTCGTAAATGCATTCGAGCTGTTCCACGGCGCGTACGAGTCAAGAGAGTCGACCGCCAACCTGTCGGCGACAAGAGGTCTGCTCGCGAGTCTAAATGTTCTCGGCCTGGGCGTAAAGGCCGCCGAAAGGGCCGGCGAAGTACTGGCACAGGCCCAGAAGGCGGGCGAAGCCCTCGAGATACGGGACCTCCTCGTCGGATGTATCTCCAGAGAGGAAGGGCTGCCGCTCCTCACCTACAACGTCAAACACTTCCGGAGAATCCCTGGCCTCAGGGTGATAGATGCTGGCCAGCCGGTAGATATGTAGAAGTTAACCTCTACGAACACTTCGATACAACCCGTCCCATGGGTAATAAATAACGCGGGACTAGGATTTCTCCCGCCGTGATTCAATTCCAACAATTATGGCCCGATTTAAACCCATATGTATATGCCAACGTCCTGCCTGCCCGGCCAACCTGTGGGTGAAGGGGCATCGATATTGCCACTGCCAGGACCGAATCTACATATACCGGTATTAGTAACTGGTAGAGGCATTAGCAAAATGCTCTTCGACGAAGCCCCCAAGACGGACCGCTCGGACCTCTACGACTTTCGGGAGGAACAAGGTGGCTTTCTTCGCGCGCTCAAAGAGGGAGCGAGACTCGTGACAATAGTGGGGCTTCGAAGGACCGGGAAGTCATCTCTGCTTCTGACCGGCCCGAGCGGGACGGACCAGCCTTCGCTCATCATTGAGGCGAGAGGTTTTGCCCAGTCCCCGGTAATTACGAGGGCCGATTTCTTTTCAGCATTCGAAAGAGTACTCAACGAATTCATCGCTTCCCAGACAAAGTGGAGCGGACGAATTCTCGACGCCCTCAAGTCGATAAGAGGCGTAGAGGTGAGCTCTGGGCCGCCGTCTCTCTTTCTTGGGGCCGATTTCGTAAGGAGACAGCCGACCTGCCCGGGTTGTTCGCATCGCTCGGCAAGGTGGCAGAAGGTCATAAGACCAGATTCGTAATCGCGTTCGATGAAGCGCAAGAGGCTGGCTGGTTACGACCTCGCCAAAATCTTGGCCCACGTGTACGACTACATCCCCTCGGTACAGCTGGTGCTTACCGGTTCGCAAGTCGGTTTCCTGCATGAGTTCCTCGGAGTTGAAGACGCGGAGGCTCCGCTCTACGGACGGGTCCGTGTCGAGATACGGACCCCGAGGCTCACGAAAGACCAGGCCCGTGATTTCCTCGAGAAAGGATTCGCGCAAATCAAGGTCAAACCCGACCCGAGGCAGCTTGACTCGGCCATCGAGAAGCTGGATGGAATAATAGGGTGGCTCACCTTCCTCGGGGCAACGGCAAGAAGTCGCAACTTTATGGAGGAGACCATCGACCAGACGCTGGAAGAGGCCTCCAGGCTTGCGGCTTCTGGAGTCATGAACTTCCGGCAAATCGCCAAGGCCAGATATCTGGCCATCCTGACCCGACTCGCTCACGGGACCGCCAGCTGGTCAGGCCTCAAGAGAAGCGTTCAGGCCGAGGAGGGCGGGTCGGTCTCCGACTATGTCTTCAGTTCGCTGCTATCGAATCTGGTCACAGCGACTCTCGTATCAAAGAAGAGTCAGGATGGGTCATACGGCATCGAAGATCCGGTCCTGATTCGCACGCTGAATTCGGGAGCCCTCCGCGCGTAACCTCCAGTCCAGGTGGTATGATGACGCGTGAGCGACCGGGCTTGGCAGAGGGAGAAAGAAATTGAAGTTCTGTGGAGAAGTGCGGGATGAGGTTGAAGCCACCTCATGGTTCGAGTGGCCGCTCGCTCATTTGTTCCAATTGCGGTACCCAACTCACAAACCCAACTATCCAGGATGATTTGGTCGAGGGCGACGAGTCTTACGAAGGCGCTCCGCCAGCATTCCTCGCCGATAACGTATCCACAAGAGGAACTCCAGAGAGGTCGAATTCAACCAGCCACTCTACATTTACGCCGAAGAACAATGCCGTGACTTACCGAAGTACGCTGAAGAATGCCCTGACCAGGAAGGCCTTAAGCCCGGGTTCTATTACAAGCGGGTCCTCACTTGGTCCGTAACCGAAAAGGCTCTTTCGTTAACGGGGAAGACCGTGTCGAGGACCCCGCTACGTTGAGAACACTCCATACAGGAGAGCGGGTGCTGGCGTAGGATGCCGTTCGGCCCGAACAACTTTAAGAAAAGCGCCGCCTTGGGCGCGGTCAGGGACAACCGTTGCGGGGATCGAAGAGTCCGGAAGATTGGGAAGACCTCTCCGACTGGTATGACAAGAAGCAGGGCGAATCCGGAGACCTCTGGCACAGGGCGCTCATCGACCCTGTCCTCCTGAAGCTCATCGGAGATTGCAAAGGCAGCGAGGTCCTCGACCTGGGCTGCGGGAACGGCTACCTTGCGAGAAGGCTGGCACGGACCGGTGCCAGGGTCACCGCGGTCGATTCTTCCTCCAGGATGATCAGGAACGCGCGGGCCCACGACCCGGAGGACGCCTTGAAGGTCAGGTACGTTCATTCCGATGCCAGCCGGCTGGTCGGGGTCGAAGACGCAAGTTTCGACCTGGTCTTCGCCAACATGAGCCTGATGGACATCGAAGACGCCGGGGGCGCGGTCGGCGAAGTGGGCAGGGTTCTGAGAAGGGGCGGAAGGTTCGTGGCCAGCATATGCCATCCTTGCTTCGACACCTGTTCCAACTCCGGATGGGTCGCCGAGAAGGTCGGCTTCGAGCCGGCCAGGGTCTACAGGAGGGTCAGGGGCTACAGGACCCCCTTTTCGGAGGGGGTGCCATGGAGGCTCGGGACCGGCGGGAGGAAGTTCACGCGGTCGTTCCACAGGCCGTTGAGTTGGTACGCCAGGGTCCTCCGCGCCGGCGGGCTGGCGATAACTGCCCTCGAGGAGCCCGAGCCCAGCGAAGAATTCCTCGTCAGGGAGAGGGAGAAAGAAGGGGACCTGGACGGCGCCGGATTCCTGGAAGTCCCGCTGCACCTGGTCGTCGAAGCAGTCAAACCATGACACCGGGTCCTGCGCCGGTGGCCGCAATCCTCCTGTCCCCGGCAGGTCCATGCGAGGTGCCTTCCGTCGGAGGGGCTCGCCCTGGAAATATCTGCGAGCAATACTGAGAAGTATTTATATAAAGTGCCCGGCCGAAGTCATCCTCATTCAAGATGGAAAGGCATTTAGGCACTTCCGTACCCGACTGGCAGGGCTTCTACGAGATATTCGTCACCGCGACGCAGGACTCGTCGGTGGTCGGCGACGTATGGGACGCGCTGAACAAGGCGGGTATACACGTGACATGGGCCCAGGGCCAGGTCGGGGACGACGCCACCTACATAGTCCTCTATGCGAAGTCTGAGGAAAGAATCGGCCCCGACATGCTGTCTGAGGTCAGGGGCCTGCCTTCGGTGCTGGACATCAAAGTCGAGGACAAGAAGGAGATGCTCTATGAGTCGTTCATGTTCCCCATCACCACGGGGGGTGGGACGAGGGTCTCCATCATGCCGGCCACCCAATGGATCGCGCTCCTGAAATTGACGCTGGAAAAGTTCGGATCGGGGGGAGCCACCATACTGTACGAGCAGGGGGTCTCCATCGGCAAGGACCTGGCCGAAAAGCTGACCAGGAGGCTGGGCGGTTCCCCGGACAGGGATACCATGATGGAGAACCTCAAGGGGCTCATGAAGTCGTCGGGGCGCGGCATACTGAAGATGTCGGGGCCTGAGGACAGGATCGGCGTGGAGGTGACTGACACGCTGGTCGCGTACAGCGGCGAAGCGCTGGTCGACTACTCCATGGTCGGGATGGTGGAGACCATAGTGGAGAAGGCCTATTCCGCCCCGTACGTGGTGAAGGACGCGCGGTACGCGGACAAGAAGCTGATGTTCACCCTGGTCAGAGAGGGATAGGGCGCCCCCGCTGGCGCGCGGTACGGCGCCGTCCCCAAAACGGACATATATCACGCGACGCCGTCGTGCAGACCATGCCGTTCAGAAGCGAGGCTACGCAGCTCAGGATGACGAAGGCAGGGAAGGAGGAGGGATTCCACAGGGCGTACGAAGAAGCGCTCGGGCGCGTCAGGTCGGGGCTGGGAGCCCACCTGCCGCTGTACATAGGGGAGGAGGAGGTCAGGACCGGGAGCGAGGTCGGGCGCGTTTCGCCCGTCGACGGCAGGCTGGTCCTCGCCCACCTCCAGACGGCCGACGGGCGGCACGTGGACATGGCGGTGGCCGCGGCGCAGGAGGCCTTCGCGGGATGGAGCTCCCTGGACTACAGGAAGAGGGTAGCCACGATGCTCAGGGCCGCCGACATGATGGCGACCAGGAAGTTCGAGCTGGCCGCGCTGATGACGCTCGACAACGGGAAGACCAGGTCGGAGGCGGTGGGCGATGTGGACGAAGCGATAGACTACCTGAGATACTACTCGGAGGAGATGGTAAGGAACAGGGGCTATACCAGAAACATAAGGGGCGTCTACCCCGGGGAGAGGGTGAAGGGCGTCCTGAGGCCCCTCGGCGTGTGGGGGATACTGGCGCCGTTCAACTTCCCGCTCGCCATAACCGTGGGGATGACGGTCGGCGCCCTCGTGACGGGCAACACGGCCGTCCTGAAGCCGGCGAGCGACTCCCCGCTCCCGGCGGTAGAGTTCTACAGGACGATGCGGGAGGCCGGTCTGCCCGCCGGGGTGCTCAACCTGGTCACGGGTTCCGGGAAGTCCGTGGGCCGGCCACTCGTGGAGCACCCCGGCGTGGCCGGCATAGCCTTCACCGGCTCCTTCGCCGTGGGATCGAGGGCGTACCTGGACTTCAGCAGGAGCGGCCCCAGGCCGTTCATATCGGAGATGGGCGGGAAGAACGCCGCGATAGTGACCGGGAAGGCGGACCTGACCAAGGCGGCGGAGGGGGTCGCCAAGGGGGCCTTCGGCTACGGCGGGCAGAAGTGCAGTGCCACGTCGAGGGCGATAGTCTTCAGGGAGGTCAAGGAGGAGTTCACGGAGGAGCTGGTACGGAGGGCTTCGAAGTTGAAGCTGGGCGACCCCGCGAGGAGGGACACCTTCCTCGGGCCGGTGATCAACGAGGCGGCGTACGCGAAATACGCCGGGGCGGTCGAGGAGGCCAGACGGGACGGAAGGATACTCCTTGGCGGAAGGAGGGCGACGGAAGGCGACATGCGGCACGGATTCTACGTGGAGCCGACGATCGTGGACGGGCTTCCGACGGGCCACAGGGTCACCGTGGAGGAGCTCTTCGTCCCCTTCCTGTCGGTGACGGAGGCGGACGGCCTCGAAGAGGCGGTCGGGCTGGCGAACGGCGTGGAATACGGCCTCACGGCGGCGATATTCAGCGAAGACCCCGGGGAGGTTGAGTACTTCTTCGAGCACATCCAGGCGGGGGTGGCATACGTCAACAGGAGCGTAGGGGCGACCACGGGCGCGATGGTCGGAGTCCAGCCGTTCGTGGGGTGGAAGCACAGCGGCTCCACGGGGAAGGGGGCGGGGAGCTGGTACTACCTTCCGCAGTTCATGAGGGAGCAGGCCAGGTCGACGTACGGATGAGCGCGGTCAGTCCCTGACGCTGTCGTGGCCCAGCACCTCCCTGGAGACTATGTACTTCATGACGTTCTGGGCCCCCTCCGCTCCGACGACGTACGACAGCAGGCCGAGGACGGACCTCTGGACAGGGTGCGAGCGGACGAAGCTGGACGCCCCGAACCACCTCATCACCTCCTGCCCTATCTCCATCGACACCTCCGGCCCCATCATCTTGGCCATCGCCACGGGGGCGTTGAGGTCGCCCTTGGAATAGCCGGGCTGCCTTTCGAAATACACCTTGTCGAAGAGGCGGGCCGCCCTGTAGACCATCATCCTTGCCGCCTCGTACTTGCCGACCAGCTCGGCGAACCTGAAGCCGACGGACTGGTACGACGACAGCCTCCTGCCGCCTATCTCCCTGGACTTCAGCCATTCGGCCGCCCTTTCCAGCAGCCACCTGGACGCTCCGACGCATGCCGCAGCCACGAGTATCCTGGCGCAGTTGAACCCCTCCATGGCCAGGTAGAAGCCCCTCCCCTCCTCCCCCACGAGGTTCCCCCGCCCGACCTCCAGGCCGTCGAACGTCACGGAGCCGGTGCTGAGCGAGTGCTTCCCGGCGACCTCGAACAGCGAATGCGAAACGCCGGGAGCCACCCTTCCACCCTCCTTCGGGAGCGCGGCGAAGCCGCTGAGCCCCGCGCGCCCCGGGCCGCCGGTCCTGGCCAGGACGAACCAGCCACCCCCCCAGGGCAGCCCGAAGACCTCGTTGACGCCGCTTATGAAGGACTTCGTGCCGGAGATGACGTAGCCGTCCCCCTTCTTCGCGGCCGACGACTTCAGGTTCGCGATGTCGGAGCCCCCCTGGGATTCGGTGGAGGCGATGCCGAAGAAGGCCTCCCCCCTGGACACCCTTTCGATCACGCTCCCCGCCACCTCCTGCCTCCCGTACATGCCCAGCAGGAATGGCCAGCCGATGTTGAGCAGCGCGTAGACGGCGCTGCCCACCGACGGGTCGGCGTACGCCAGCTCCTCCAGGGCTATCGTCGCCATGGTCTGCGTCCCGCCCTGCCCTCCGTGCTCGGGGCTGCAGGTCATGGCCAGGAGCCCCTGGCCCGCCAGCCTGGAGATCATCTCGCGCTGCACGACGTGCCTTTCGGAGGATTCCTGGTCCCAGCGCTCCCACGAAGGAGCTATCTCCCTCGCGGCGAACTCGGCCACGCTGCTCCTGAACAGCTCCTCGTCCTGGGTGAGGGAAATCAGCGGGTTCTTGGGGAAATTCACCGGGGAGGACATTGTACCGGTTCTCGGGCGCGGTGCTTATATGGTAATCGGCAGGAGACCGCCGGTCTCATCCGGCGGAAGTCGCTGGGTCGAGTCAGGAAGGCGGTCGGAAAAGATGGCGTGGCACACGAGGACGCCCGCATCCCCGGCTCGGTCATGGAAGTCCCTTCCCGGCGGGACAAAGCAAGCCTCCGGGTTCGTTCGAAGTCCGCCTAGACCCTGAAGGCGTCCAGGAGGCGCGTCATGTCCACCGCCGGCGTGCCGTCCTCCTTCTCCAGCTTGAGCTTCACGGGCGGTCTCGAGGCGTATACAGGGATGCGCGTCTCGACGACCCGCTCCTCGTAGGTCTGGACGAAGGGGTTGGCGTAGAAGACGCCTATGGGTATCCTGTCGCCCCATTCGATGGACTTCGCCATCGCCTGGGAGAGCTTCCGGGCCACCTCCGCTTCGTCGTTCTTGTGCACCACCGGGTCGTAGCCGTTCTCCTCCAACCTGTACACCCTCGGGAGCGCCTTCCCCGTGGCCGGGTCCTTCCTGTCTTCGCCGGCGTACCACTCCTTGCTGTGGATGTCGTTGTAGGTCGGGCAGGGCTGCAGGACGCTGATGAAGGAAGAGCCCCTGTGCTGCATGCCCCTCTTTATCAGGTCCTTGAGGTGCTTCGTGTCGAAGGAGTAGCCCCTGGCCACGAACGTGTATCCGGCGACCACGGCGAGCATCGTCGGGTTGATGTCCTGCTGTATGTTGGGCTTGGGGAGAGCCTTGGTCTTGACGCCGAGCGCCATCGTGGGCGCGGCCTGCCCCTTCGTGAGCCCGTAGACGAAGTTGTCGTAGACCACGACGGTGAGGTCTATGTTCCTCCTCCCGGCGTGGAGGGTGTGGTTCCCCCCTATCCCCAGGGAGTCCCCGTCGCCCGCCGTGAGTATCACTTCAAGCTCCGGGTTGGCCAGCTTCGCCCCCTCCGCGAACGCTATCCCCCTCCCGTGGAGCGTGTGGACGCCGTAGGCGTTGATGTAGTGCGGCGTCTTGCCGGAGCAGCCTATCCCGGAGAAGACGGCCGCCCTGTGGGGCGGGATCTGGAGCTCCTGAAGCGCCAGCTGCACGGCGCTCAGTATGCCGAAGTCGCCGCAGCCGGGGCACCAGTTGTTGTGCACATCCGTCCTGTAATCTGTCAGCTTAAGCGCCAAGGGTAAGCACCTCCCTCTTCAGCTCCGCGTTCCGGAACATCTTCAACAGGGCGTCGTGCAGCTCGTCGCACGCAATGGGCCTGCCGGTGTACTTGTAGATACCCCTCTTTATCATGTAGCCCGTCTTCTGGGCCACCAGCTGCCTGAGCTGCCCTGCATAGTTGCTCTCCACCGCTATCACGTCTCCGGCGGAGGCCATTATCTTGGCCACCTCCTCGGACGGGAAGGGCGACATCATCTTCACCTGCAGGAAGGCGGTCCTGAAGCCTTCCTGGGTCAACCTGTCGAGCGTGTCGACCGCCGGCCCCTTGGTCGCCCCCCAGCCGACCAGGAGGAAGTCCGGTCCCTGCGGGCCGTAATACGTCATCTTGTCCTGCACCGGTATCTCCTTCGCGGCCAGGTCGAGCTTCTTCATCCTCTTCTCCATCATCCTGAGCCTCTCTTCAGGGTCCTCGGTTATGTGGCCGTATTCGTCGTGCTCGTCGCCCGTGTACCAGGATATGCCCCCCTCCTGCCCCAGGAAGCTCCTGGGCGACACGCCGTCTTCGGTCAGCACGAACCTCTTGAACTGTCCGCCCGAGAAGAGCTTGCCCCTGTCTATCCTGACCCTGGAGAGGTCGAAGACGGGCACGCTGGCGGTGGAGTTGGCTATCGCCTTGTCCACCAGGTGTATGACGGGGACCTGATACCTGTCCGCATAGTTGTAGGCCTTCCCGGCGTCGTAGAAGCACTCCTCCGGGTCCCCCGACGCGAATACTATCTTCGGCAGGTCGCCGTGCCCCGCATTGATGGCGAAGAGCAGGTCGGCCTGCTCGCTCCTGGTCGGCAGGCCAGTGCTCGGCCCTCCCCTCTGGTAGAGCGTGATCACCAGCGGGACTTCGTTCATGGCGGCCCACCCTATCCCCTCCATCATGAGGGAGAAGCCGGGCCCGGAGGTGGCGGTGGAAGCCCGGACGCCCGCGAGGGATGCCCCTATCGCCATGGTCACGCTGGCTATTTCGTCTTCCGCCTGTATGACGAAGAAGTAGCCGTCTGTCTGCCCCCCGAAGTTCTCGTATTCCTCCAAGAAGACGCTTTCGTCCGACGCGGGCGTTATGGGGTAATACGTCTGGAACCTGCCCCCTGCCGCTATCTTCCCGAGCGCCACGGCCTGGGTCCCCTGCAACAGCAGCCTGTCTTCGTTCCTCTCCGTGTCCGACAGCCTGAAGCGGACGGCCCCCTTCGATTCCGAAGCGCGCCTGTAGGCCGCCCTGGCGGCCGCTA
>JAKAPW010000019.1 GCA_021811935.1 archaeon
CCCAGCCTGACCCTGTAGTTGAGGGCGACGGATGTCTTTCCGGTCGAAAAGAGGACGAAGACCACGGACGCGTCGGGCTCGAGCACCACGTCGGCGGACTCGGTCATGAAACCGTCGGAGGGACGCGAAGGGGGGTCGGCTATCCGGTCGACGAAGGTTAGTGCCGAACCGCTTCCGAAGACCAGTTCCGTCCTCCTGTGCAGTGCCTTCCGCGTCCCCGGCAGCGATGTCAGCCTGGTCACTGCCCCCCGGACCCCTTTCTGGACCACTATCCTCTGGTAGGAATTGCGCAGCGCCGCATTGATGAAGTGGAACCTGTCGTTCGGGTTCGCCAGCGGCTCTTCCAGCACCTTCGAATCCCCTCCGAGGTCGCCAGAATGCACCTTCACCCCCACGGGGAGGCCTTCCAGACGCAGCGATGTCCCGGCGCAGCCGATTGAGAAGGGGAAGGGCGGGAGGTCCGAAGCCCCCCCGGCGACGTCCGCCGGGTCGAACGAGGTGGGTTCATCGTTGGGCCTCTCGTAGTTCTTCAGGAATATCTGGTCGGTCTCGAAGGGCGTGCCGTGATACGTCTCCAGGTACTTCTTCCTCCTGTCGAGGGCTGAGCCGCCCTCGCCCAGCGACCTGGAAAGCTCGACCAGGCGCGAAAGGTCTAGGGACTGCGGCGTGGCGGACATGCAGACCATCTCTGCGCGGCTTCTAGCCTACAGCGCCTGTCATTTCCAGGCCTATCAGCCTGTTGAGCTCGACCGCGTAGATCAGCGGGAGTGACTTCGTGAAGGGTTCCAGAAAGCCCATCACCACCGCGTTCAGCGCCTCTTCTTCGGTGAGCCCCCTGCTCATCAGGTAGAAGAGCTGGTCCTCCCCTATCTTGCCGACGGTCGCCTCGTGGGTGAGCACCGTGTCGTCTTCGCTCACCATGTTGTAAGGATACGTGTCTGACCTGGACTTATCGTCGAGTATCAGCGCATCGCACTTCACGCTGCTCTTGACGCCCCTGGCACCCTTGGCCACCAGGAGCTGCCCCCTGTACGTGGCCCTGCCCCCGTCCTTGGAGATCGACTTCGAGATTATCCTGGAGCTCGTGTCGGGCGCCAGGTGGAGTATCTTGGAGCCCGCGTCTATGTGCTGCCCCGCCCCCGCCATGGCTATGGAGAGCACCTCCGCCCGCGCCCCCCTTCCCTTGAGGTGCACCGCGGGGTACTTCATGGTGATCTTGCTCCCCATGTTGCCGTCTATCCATTCCACCCTTGCGTTTTCGTAGGCGAAAGCCCTCTTGGTCACCAGGTTGTAGACGTCCTTCGACCAGTTCTGGATGGTGGTATAGCGTACGTGGGCGTCCTTCAGGGCTATCAGCTCCACCACCGCCGCGTGCAGCGAATCGGTGGAGTACACGGGCGCGGTGCATCCCTCCACGTAATGCACGTCCGCCCCCTCGTCCGCTATGATGAGCGTCCTCTCGAACTGCCCCATGTTGGCGGCGTTTATCCTGAAGTACGCATGGAGGGGCTGCTCGACCTTGACGCCCGGAGGGACGTAGATGAAGCTGCCGCCGCTCCAGACCGCGCTGTTCAGGGCCGCGAACTTGTTGTCGTTCGGCGGGATGACCGTCCCGAAGTACTTCTTTACTATCTCCGGGTATTCCTTCACGGCGGTGTCCACATCGGAGAACAGCACCCCCTTCTTCTCCAGATCCTTGCGCATGCTGTGATAGACCACTTCGGACTCGTACTGGGCGCCCACCCCCGCGAGGAACTTCCTCTCCGCCTCGGGGACGCCGAGCCTGTCGAAGGTGGACTTGATGTTCGGGGGGAGATCGGACCAGTCCGTGGTCGTCCTCTCGGTCGACCTGATGTAATACCTTATGTTGTCGAAGTCTATCTTCGTGAGGTCCGCCCCCCACATGGGCATCGACCGCTTCAGGAAGGTCTCATACGACTTCAGCCTGAAATCTGTCATCCACTGGGGCTCGTTCTTTATCTTGGAGATCTTCTCGACCACTTCTCTGCTGAGGCCTCTGTCGAGCTCCTTCACCGACTCCTCGGGGACGGAGAAGCCGTACTTCGTATAGTCGAAATCGACGGTTTCCCTGACGCTACTCATAAGATGAGACCTTCGTTATAAACGACTTATGGTTATACATATACTTTCCTATCCTTCTTCGACCGTCCCTTCCACCCAGGAGTACCCTTCCTCCTCCAGCCTGTCGGCCAGCTCCGGCCCCCCCGAGAGCACTATCCTCCCGTCCACCATCACGTGTATTCTGTGGGGCTGCACGAACTGCAGTATCCTCTTGTAGTGCGTAATCATGAGCAGTCCCATGCTCGGCCCGGACAGCTTGACGAGCGTTTCGGCCACCAGCCGCACGGCGTCGATGTCCAGCCCCGAATCTATCTCGTCGAGCAGGGTAATCTTGGGCTGGAGCACCGCGACCTGGAGGAGCTCCGACTTCTTCTTCTCTCCTCCGGAGAACCCCTCGTTGAGATACCTGCCGGCATAGTCCTCGCTCCATCCCAGCAGTCTGAGCTTTTCCGTCAGGACCTTCTTGAACGGGACGAGCGGGGTCTGGACCTTCACGTCCTCCTTCCCGCCCTGCTTCATGGCGCTGTACGAAGTCCTGAGGAAGTTGAGCATGGTGACCCCCGGCACCTCGGTCGGATACTGGAACCCCAGGAAGATGCCCCTCCTCCCCCTTTCGGTCGGCGTGAGGGGAAGTATGCTTTCCCCGTCCAGCGTTATGTCCCCCTGGACCACCCTGTACCCCGGGTGACCCATGACCGCCTTGGCCAGCGAACTCTTCCCCGAGCCGTTGGGACCCATTATCGCATGTATTTCCCCCGCCGAAACCGCCAGGGAGACATCCTGCACCACCCTCTTGTCCCCCACGGCGACGCCGACGTTCCTCAGTTCCAGCTTTGACAATTTGACTTGCACACCGTCGCCAGTGGTGAAATAGATAAACCTATTGAAGAATCACGGGCGGCAGCTCCGCTGGGGTTCGGATTAAAAAAGAGACCCTTACGGGTGACGTGATCGATTCGCGCCAACGTCGGTCCGAATGGACTTACAAAGTCCGTCCGGTTGAACGTCCTTTCGCGATCTATCTAAGCTTCCGTACCAGGTTCTTCACTCGTGGTGTCGGGAGCCGCTTCAGCTTCTGAGGAAGAGACCATTTCAGCAGTCGCGTATCTGTTGGAGACGTTCGTGACCTTGATCTTTGCCTTCTGCCCAGCCTTTGCACCGTTGACGAAGATGATGAATCCTTGGATCTTTGCTATTCCATCTCCACGTCTGGAGATTTCGGTGATCTCTACATCGTATTCTTCGCCGACTTTGACTGGCTTGGGTGCGAATGATCTTGGTCCGAAGACGCCGTAGTTTCCATGCCTGCTGCCATAGCCTCTGCCTCCTCCTTGTCCGTAACTCATTCCGTTAATACACTTCGGCAACTCTGCCCCCCGTGTTGTGGTATATTAAGTTGTCTGGGAACCCTTTCGTGGAGGACCGCCTGCCGGCAGGGGACGCCAGACCGGCGTGGCCGCCCGCGCGCGCCGTTCCGGGGCGGCGGGCCTGACCCGCGGGACGGTCACTGCATGAAGAACCTCCTTGCCTGCAGGGCGGCCTGTCCGCCGTCTATGACGAAGACCTGCCCCGTTATGCTCGCGCCGTGGTCGCTGCACAGGAAGGCGACCAGCTCTGCCACCTCCTCGGCTGCGACCAACCTTCCCGTGACCGTGTGCTCCTTCGCCCAAGCCCGCTCGTCCGTTCCCAGGAGGGCCAGAAGGCTGTCCCCCATCTTGGTCTTGACCACGCCGGGCGCCACCGCGTTGACCGTCACGCCCGCGGGGGCCTCCGCGGCCAGAGACTTCGTCAGCCCTATCAGCCCCGCCTTGGTCGCGCTGTATACGGAGAGCAGGGGCGCGCCGTGGAGCCCAGCTACGCTGCTGAGGTTGACCACTCTCCCCCAGCGGCTTGCGAGCTGGGCCAGGAACCTGGAGGAACACAGGAAGGCGGAGCGCAGGTTCGCGTCCATTTGTTTCGTCCACATGTCGGAGGTGACCGACACCGCGGGCGAGGCTATGCCCAGGCCCGCACAGTTGACCAGCACTTCCACCATGCCGTGCTCCGAGGCCCTGTCCATCAGCGCCGCGGCCCCTTCATCGGTGGATACGTCGGCCTGCACCACCGAGCACCTTCCTCCGGCTTCCGTGATCGCCTTCTCCGTCTGTGCCGCCTCGTCGGCGTGCTTCCTGTAATTGACCACCACCATGGCGCCTTCGCGGGCCAGGCCTACGGCGACGGCCCTGCCTATCCCCCTGCCGCTCCCGGTGACGACAGCCAGCCTCCCCCTGAGACCGGGGTACATGTCACCCCTTGCGGGGAACGTGCCCACATAAATCCGTTCGCGCGCGAGCGGCGGCTCAGCGGCCGGGGCTCCTCGTCACGCTGAAGGTGGCGAATCTGCCGGTGGCCTCCGAATGTTTCACGGTCGTCCGCCGCACCCTTATCGGGAGCGGCGCTTCCTTCAGCGCCGTGAGGAACTCGGATATCTTTTCGGACGTCCCTTCACAGACGGCCATGACCCGGCCGTCTTCGAGGTTCTGTATGAATCCTGTCAGACCGAGCGAAAGTGCGACGCCTTCGGCGTAGGACCTGAGGCCCACCCCCTGCACGTCGCCCGACAGGAGCAGCTCGGCCATCTCCCGCCGGGAACCGTCCCCCATGCTCCCGTCACCGTCCCCCCACCTATTATCGTTGACCGGCCCGCTGGGCTAAATAGCGCCGTCCATGAAGCCTCCCGAATTGAAGAAGCTGGGCTTCTGGCAGGTCGTGGCCGTCGGGCTGGGCAACATAGTCGGGGCGGGCATCTTCGTCATGGCGGGGTCGGCCATAAACGCGGCCGGCCCAGGGGCCCTGATAGCGTTCGTCATAACTTCGACCCTGGCCGTCACAGTGGGGCTGAACAGCAGTGAGCTCTCCTCCAGGTTCCCAGGAGTGGAAGGGGGCGTATACAGCTTCGCCAAGGAGACGCTGGGCGAGACCGTGGGGTTTCTCGTGGGCTGGTTCAGGCTCATCTCATACGCAGTGAGCGGCGCGGCCGTGGCGCTGGGCTTCTCCGGCTACCTCACGGGCTCGGTCCTGGGGAAGGAACTTTACTACCCGCTGGCCGCCCTGCTGATAATCGTGCTCTCCTGTGTCGAAGCAAGAGGGCTCAGGGTGGCGGCGCGCGCGGAGCAGGGGCTGGTCGTCTTCAACCTGTTCGGCCTCCTCCTCTTCGTCGCCGGCGTGTTGCTCTACAGCAGGCCCACGGGAGCGACCTTCGTGCCGCTGCTTCCGCACGGTGGCGGCGGCCTCCTGCTGGCGGCGAACATAGCATTCTTCGCGTATTCCGGTTTCAACACGATAGCCACGCTCACGCCCGACGTGGAGAGGGGCGAGACCGTGGTCCCGAGGGCGATAGTCTTCTCTCTGGCCGCCAGCACCCTCTTCTACTTGGTCGTGGTCGCCACCATGCTTGTCCCGGTGCCGTGGAACAGCTACGGCACGGCGTCGAACCCGCTGGCGATCGCCCTGGCGGCCTCTCACGCTCCCGGCGCGGTGCTCACGCTCGTCAACCTATCTGCCCTGACCGCCACCTTCACCGTGACCCTTTCTTTGATAATAGCGGGCTCAAGGACGACCAAGCAGATGGCCGCAGACGGGATGCTCCCCGGCCTCCTCGGGCACGGGTCGTGGGTGCCCACGGCCGTGGTGGCGACCATAATGGTGGCGTCTCTGGGGCTCGGGAACGTCGAGACCATAGCGCTCGTCGCCAACTTCGGCGTGATATTCAGTTACATGCTGAGCGGCGTGGAGGTAGCGGTGGCCAGGAAAAGGAAGGTGGCGGGCAAGTTCTCTTCCCCCGGCTTCCCCTATGTGCAGGCCATAAGCGTGGGCCTCTCGGTGCTGATGCTTGTCTCGCTCGGCGCCAGGTCCCTCGAGTTCGCCACGCTCACGCTCGTCCTTGGCCTTCTGGCCCACCTGATGCACAGGGAATTCGGTGGGCAGAAGCGGCGCGGCGAAGGGAAGGCCGGTCCGGACGCCGCAAGTATTTAAGCGGGCCGAGCCATCGGCGCTCCATGGTTGAACAGAAGGCGCTTGCCGGGTCCCTGGTTTTCGCCGGTGCGGCGCAGTTCCTGGTCTTCGGCCTGCTCGTGTCGGAGTCCCTGTATCCCGGCTACAGCGTGTCGCAGAACTACATAAGCGACCTCGGGGTGGGGCCCACGGCCTGGATATTCGACCCATCCATAGTCGTCCTGGGCGTCTTCATCGCCGCGGCCGGGTACATCATGCTCAGGGGGGGCGCCGGCAGGCTGTTCGGCGTCTCCGTCATGGTGACCGGCCTGGGCGCCGCCGGGGTGGGCGTGTTCAGCGAAAGATTCGGAGCGGTCCACGGCGTCTTTTCCCTGGTGACGTTCGTCTTCGCGGGCGTTTCTGCCCTGGCATCCTACAGGGTCCTGGAGGGTCCGCTCAGGTACGCCTCCGTCGTGCTAGGCATCGCCGGCCTCCTGGCGCTGGCGCTCTACGTCCCCGGATTCTATGCGGGGCTGGGCCGGGGAGGCATGGAGAGGATGATAGTCTACCCGCCCCTTGTCTGGGCCCTCGGCTGGGGAGGATACGTGATGGGTCGGAAGACGGAATGAAGGCGGCTTGCCGTCCCGGGCGGGCGCCCTGGACACAACCTTTAACACTTTCGTCTGCAGATATGTGGTGTCGGACTTGACTGACTGTCCTATATGCGGTGCAGACGCCGGCGCCTCGCCGCGCCCGGCGGCGCTGGCCTTCGACCCGGGGGAGTCCGGGAGGCCCGCGAAGAGGAAGGCGGAGACCTACGGCTGCCCGGGCTGCGGCTCGGAGTTCACGGTGGTGTCGGGAGGGAGGAGGCGCCTTGTCATGGTGCCCGAGGCGGACCTGAGGAAGATGTCCCAGGAGGTCGGCAGGCTGAGGGGGAGGGCCGAAGAGCTCGGCAAGAAGGCGTCCTCTCTGGGCAAGGAGGCAGGTGAACTCAAGGCGGCCCTGCGTAGGGCGAAGGAGGGGGCCTGGACCAGGCAGCTGGAAGCCAGAAAGGCAGAGCTTCAGGCTCAGGTCGACTATCTAAATAATGAAAAAAGGGAATTGGAGCAGAAGTTGGCCAAGCTTTCTTAGGGCTGGCTGGTTGCTTCGATGAACGGCGGCGCCTCGGTGTGGGCGGGTTCGGCAGGAGCGGGGGGTTGCTGCGGGGTGGCCTGTTCCGTGCTCTGGACCACCGCCTTTTCCATGAGCGCCGACCTCTCGGCCCTCAACGCGTCGACCTCCCTCTCCATGGAAGCCACCTGCTTCTCTAGCGCCGCGTTCTCTATCCTCTCCTTCAGCTTGGTTATGTCCCTGATCAGTGTGTCCCGCTCCTCCTCCAACTCTCTTATCCTTCTTTCCAGTTCTTCCTTTCTTCCGGGGAACTCTGCGGCTGCCTCCATCTTGCTATCGCAGTACGACTCGACGACCGGGCATTTTATCGAAGATGGAAAGAATTGTTGATATAAGGGTTAAAGGTTTTTGGTCCCTTATATACTGGTCCAGGCCCCGAGGGATGCTGTACCTTCCCATATGCGGCGGGCGGACTACTCTGCAAAGCGGCAAATTCGCTGATATAAAACCGCGGTTCCCTCCTGATAATGGAAGTGCCGGAGTTGGAAAGTATTAGCGATGTGGCGTATGCGCACACGGACGCCCGATCGGACGGCATGGTGAGCTGTGCCACCTGCAGGATTACAAGGAGGTTCCTGACCAAGCAGGGGGCCAACCGCTTCGCCATGGAGCACTCGGACCACGACGTGGTCGAAGGCCCGCTCCCCGACGATTCGAAGCCGTACTCCATCCCCCAGGCGGAAAATGAGATGCGGCAGGCGCCCGACAAGGCGGTCCCCCTTCAGAAGCTGGCGATCGACCTGGTCCCTCTCGAAGGGAGCAGGACCAGCCTCATACAGATCACAGGCATCGCGCATTCGGGAATCGCCTTTGTCATGGACTTTCCCTCCGAGAGGGTTAAGGAAGTGATGAAGTTCATAACGAGCGGACGCTACGACAAGATGGACACGGGCGAAACGGAAAGGTTCACCTGGCTGGAGGGAGACGTCGAAATAAGCCAGGAGGCCATGAAGTACATCCCGCCGGTCACCAAGGAAGTCGCCCCCCAGACGGAGGTCGTGCCGAAGGAAACGGTGCCTCCTCGCGTGGAAGAGGTGGTCGAAGGACCAAGGCCGGCCGTCGCCCCCCCGCAACAGAAGACGGTGGTTGGCGGGGAGGACAAGGCACTGGCGGAGGTCCTGGAGAGCTACAGGTGGAACAAGGAAGCGCCGTACAGGGTCGGTGTCAGGGAAGACGGGATACTGAGCATCGAGACCGGCTCCGGGGTGATCAGCGGAAGCCTGATAGAGAAGGTGCAGAAGCTGGGCTATACGTTCACCGCTATCAATGTCCAGAACGGCGTGCCGATAGCCTGGTTCAAGAAGGGCCAGGCCGCCGACCCGCTCGCCTAGGCCTCCGACGGCGCCCCCTCGGCGATGCGTTAAATAGCATCCCCAGGAGGGGCCTCCTTCATGGACAAGACGAAGAAGTCCGTGCTGCTCACCGCTGTCTGTGCAGCGCTGTGGGTGGTCGGCATCGTCGAAGCGGCCCAGGGGTATCAGTTCGGCGTGATCATATCCGGTATCGGGTTCGCCGCGGCCGTCATAGGCGTGGGTTCGGCCTTCGAATAGCGCAGCCGGCCCCTCCGCAAACCGCGAAAGACAAATTAGGCGTACCGTCGGGCGGTCAGCAACCTTGTTCGGCGTACCCGAAGTCTCCGTGGAGGCACTGAACAGGTGGCTTCAGGAAGGGAAGGAACTGAGCCTGCTCGATGTCAGGGAGCCTCAAGAATATGAAATCTGCCGCATAGGGGGGGCGCGGCTCATACCGCTCGGACAGCTGCGCACGCGCCTCGACGAGCTGGAAGGCGGGAAAGACATGGTCGTGTACTGTCACACGGGGAGCAGGAGCTCGGCGGCCGTAAGGTTCCTGAACTCCACCGGGTTCAAGAACGCCGTGAACCTGAAGGGTGGGATAGACGAATGGGCCAGGAGGGTGGACCCCTCGATGCCCAGGTACCGTTGATACTGTGGTACACACCCGGCCGCGATGCGGGGGCTGCGTCGGCACACCGCGAGCGTGCATCGGAGGGCCGTTCGATCCTCTTTCGAGGCACTCGGGCTGGAGCACGGCACCGGCCGGCTCACGGTTTGCCCTGGAGGATCCAGTATTCGTTTCTGTCCGGGTCGGCGAACATGGCGAATGTCCCCCATTCCGTCTTCGTGACGTCTTTGGTGAATGTCACGCCCTTCCCCTTCAACTTGTCCACCTCCGCCCTGACGTTCTTCGTGTAGAACCCTATGCCCGTGTTACCCGGCTCCAGTTCCCCCTGGCACAGGTGGACCTTCGAGGTAGAGCCGGCGGGCCAGACGGTGACCCAGTGGTCGTGGACGGATGCGCGAAACCCCAGGCGTTCCTTGAACCATTGGGCCGACTTGGCTGCGTCGGAGACCATCACAGTGCTGTTGTAGTTCTTGATTATCATACCCATCCCCAGGACGTCGTGGCATAATATCTTTGCTGAAGGGGTTTGGTTGCGGGCCCGACGGGATTTTCGCAGCGACCCGTGTCGAACCCGTCTAGGTGACTCCGTCTGACCCTCGGGTCTCTTCCTCTCCAGGTAAAAGCTTCATCAGCAGAGCTTCCGATGCTCTACCTGGCTGAGCTACGGGCCCGCGTGCGCTCTTGTTTTGCACGAGATTAATAAGAATTTGACCGGAAGCCCTCTTTCCGGCCCGGTCGGCCCCATAGAAACGCTTTTGTGCCGACTGATTCGACCTCAAGAAGGGTCGGGAGCGTCGTCCAGCAAGGCGATACTACGTCCCCTGGAAAGGTAGGACGGCAGGCTCCAGAATAGTGCAACAGGTTCGCTGATCCCGCTTCGCGGGGATGAAGAACTTCTGGAGCACTGGGGGAACCTGTAGGCCGTGGGTTCAAGTCCCACCGCTCCCACCAGTTTCGACGGAGCCGGCCAGCGGTGGCAGGTCGTCAGGTGCCCCGTTTAAGGAGCGCATACACAGAGAGGCCGACCGCGACGGCCAACAGAAGGGGCCAGAGCGTCGCGGGTGTGGCCAGCACAGTGGATATGCTGCCCGGAGACGGCTCCATCGCCATCGACGCGTTGGCCTGCAAAAGCTGGCCCGACCTGTTGATGGTCGAAGTCTGCGGCACGCCCGACTTGACAGGAAAGGCCATGCCGGAGGGGCCGACCTGGTAGGGAAGGTAGAGGCTCGCAGCGACCAGCGCACCGAGCGCCAAGCCCGCAAGCGCTCCCCAAAGGAACCCGTACGACTTCATGACCATAGTACGCATCTCCCTGACCATACTTAGTTCTAACTTCTAGAACGGCCTCCGCCTCCAGACGCGCCAGGATTCATACCAGAAGGCGGCCGAGGAGCCGAAGAGCCCGACCACGGCATAGGCGTTCAACCTCCCCGCGTCCAGCAGCAGATAAGACACGGCTATGACGGTGAAGAAGGCGGCATAGAAGCCGAGCCTGGGCATGGTGAACCCTCCTATCCTTGAGAAGGCCTGCAGTATGCCCACGTCCACCTTCTTGGATATGACGTATTCGCCATACTGGTCCTGCACCACCAGGCCCAGGTTCACGAGCTTCTCCATGTGGTGGAACGCCACGCTGGGGCTGGAGAAGCTCAGGACCCGCTGGACCTCCCGTATTCCGACGGCGGAGCCCTTCCTGAGCAGGTAAAGGTAGACCTTGAGCGTCTTCCCCCTGAGCGCGTATTCGACCTTCTCCTGCTCCGGCTTATCCATTTGTACAGGGTCAGGGAACAGGAAACTAAAAGCTTTGGCGCGGGGCGGCCGATGGAAAAGGCTGGGTCTGGTGTTCATAAAAAAGGTCCGTGTGACATACCGCTAGCGTCTGCTTTGCCTGACGAACAGGAAGGCGGCGAAGGCCGATGCAAGAAGCACCGCGGACCCTATGACGATGTACGGGTAGTAGGCCGACACCCCGGCCCGAGCGGGGAGGTCGCCCAGCACCTGCTGAATCGGGTAGACCGGGACGGAGCTCTGGGCCGAAGTGATGCCGACCGGGGAGACCGTGTCGGTCGCAGGCTGCATGATGCGGTAGATCGGCTGCTGGACGTGCAGCGTGATGTTGGCTCCCTGTTCAGGAGGAAGCAGCATCACGGAGCCCCCCAGCTGGACGTAAGTCGGGTTCCAAGACACGGTCACGTTCACGACTTCTCCCCCTACGTCGGTCTGGACGGTGGTGTCGTTCTTCGGCAGCTGTACGGCGACCGATTTCCAGGCGCTCACTATCATCGGCGCGTCGGGGATGTTCAGCGTCGCGGTCCCGTCCGGCGCTGTGCTGTTCCAGAGGACCATCCCCTTGGGTCCGCCCCACCAGCCCCACTCGCCCATGGTCGAAGCCGATACGTAGGCGTCGGAGGCCGCCGTCCCGTTCGCGTAGCTGACATGCGCCGTCACCTGCGAAAGGCCGATCGAGTACTCCGGTTGGGTCTTGATGGTCAGGGAGGAGGGACCGTCCACCGAGGCGGTGATGTACCCATACTCGGACCTGGGAGGCACTATCACCGTCGGAGCCGCGATCCCGCCGTTGGTTCCGGAAGCGTACATCGGCCCCGGCGCGGCCGAACCGGCCGTGGCGACGAATATGTACGTGCCCGCGGGGAGCTCGAAGGCAGTCGAGCCGTACTGGCTCTGAGACTGCGCTACTATATCTCCTGACACGTTGTACGCCAGGACTGCGTACTGATTCAGGGTGGAGTTGCTGGGCTGGATGTCCACCACCACCGTGTTCAGGGTGGCGGACGAACCCTGCGCGGCGGCCAGGTGAAGAGGCACGATCGCCCCGGCCAACATCGCGACAAGCACGGCGCACACGGCGCCGGCGCTCTTCAAGGTCCGTCCGTCTGCTCTGTGTCCGTCCGAATTTATCCGTTCTATGCGCATCTTCTGTCTGCCCTCGTCCCGGTTCAGGGGGGACGGCATGGATTAACCTAGGCATTAGAACGACCGTTCGACACCCCAGAACGACCCTCTGTTATCCTGAAATTAGTTCACCCCCTAGCCAAGAGTGTGGGGGCTAGGTGGGTATGGAGCAAGGGAAGACGCTATCAGGTCTACATGAAGCTGGACCCCGTGAAGGTCGAGTGGATAGTCAGGCAGAAAGAGAAGGGGACGCGAAACGCCACGATAGCAGACTCGATGAAGGTGTCCGTGAGGAGGGTCCAGAGGCTCTGGTCTGCATACCGGGCAACGGGGAAGGTCCCTGAGCTCAAGAGGCCCGGCAGGAGACGAATCGAGCCCGACGACGAAGAGAAGCGCATCATCGAAGAGGCGTACGCGAAGTACGAGGTCAACGCCCTGACCCTGGAGCGTGTGCTGGACGGCGAATACCACAGACATATACCCCACAACCGGATTCACAGGGCCCTGAAGGCGATGGGTCTGGCGAGGGACGAGCCTCGGCAGGAGGAAGTGGGTGAGGTACGAGAGGAAGTACTCCAACTCGCTCTGGCACACGGACTGGACCCTCATCGAAGGGAAGGGGTGGCTCATAGCGTATCTGGACGACGCGTCCAGGTTCGTCGTGGGGTATGGGTTGTTCCCCGAAGCCACATCTGAACACTCGGTCGAGGTGCTGAAGGAGGCCGTCAAGAGGCATGGGAAGCCTGCGTCGATCCTCACCGACCGGGGGATACAGTTCTACGCTGTCGAGGCGGACGACAGGCTGAGAGGGCTGACGGCCTTCGAGAAGTACCTCATCGAGAACGAGATCAGGCATGTGCTGGGGAGGGTCTCCCATCCCCAGACCAACGGGAAGGTGGAACGGTTCTTCAGGACAGTCAAGGACAAGCTGGACCGGTTCGAGTCGCTGGACAGGCTGATGGAGTGGTACAACACGGTGAGGCCGCACATGTCGCTCAACCTGGACGTCATAGAGACGCCCTACCAGGCGTACGGAAGGAAGATGCCTGAAGGCGGGAGGGTCGTGGACGAAGAAGCGGGGGAGGTGTACCATGCCCAGAAGAAGTAGGGAGGGGCGAACTCATTTCGGGAAACTACAAATGATGTTATCCAGCCCTCTTCCTTCCGCCCATGAAGGACGGCACCACGGCCACGACGGATATCACCGTGGCCATCGCGAACATCACGTGCATGGCTACCATGAAGGAGTCCACGTTCAGGGTACCTGAGGCGGCCGCCCTGCCCGCAAATATGCCCGCGAGTATGGGCAGCGGTATCTGCGACGCCATCACCACGAAAGAGAGGCTTATGCTGATCAGGTACCCCACGTTGAAGAGCGTCGCGGACGTACCTGCCGCGATACCCCTCCTGGTCGGAGGGACAGAGCTCATTATCGAACTGGTGTTGGGTGACACGAACATGCCGCCCCCCGCCCCCGCCAGCAGCATGGCTACCGCGAGCACGACGTACGAAACGTTGGCCGGGACCGTGGCGAACCAGAGGTAAGCCAGCGCGGAGACGGCCAGGCCGCCGGAGACGAAAACCCGCGACCCGTACTTGTCGGACAGGTAGCCGCATATGGGTCCGGCCACGACCAGCGCCAGCGAGAAGGGAAGTATCCTGACCCCGGAAGCGAACGGGTCGAGCAGCAGGGCCCCCTGGAAATAGAAGACCAGCAGCAGCGAGACCGCCCCCCTGGCCACGGCCGCGAGGAAGTTGCTCGTCACGCCCGCCGCGAAGGCCCTGATGCGGAACAGGCCCAGGTCCATCATGGGGTTCTTCGCCCTCTTCTCGGCGTAGAGGAACAAGGCCAGGAGCCCCGTACCCGCCGCCACGAGAAGCAGGTCCAGCGGGCCCCAGCCGGACATAGCCCCCAGGGTCAGCCCGAGGAGGAGCATGGTCAGCCCCAGGGCGAACGATGCGTTGCCCGCCGGGTCCAGCCTCTCCCCCTTGGAGATGGAGCCTATCTCCCGGAGCTTGTAGTGAGCCCACAGCGTAGCGTAGATGCCCACCGGGACGTTTATCCAAAATATGGACCGCCAGCCGAGCGTCGCCGTCACTATGCCGCCCGCCACCAGCCCGAGGACCGAGCCGCTCACCCCCGCCACCTGGTTTATCCCCAGGGCCTTCCCCCTTTCGGCCGGAGGGAAGGCGTCGGTCAGTATGGCGGCGCTGTTGGAGAATATCAGCGCGGCCCCGGTCCCCTGCACCAGCCTGGACAGCACGAGGAATGTGCCGTCGGTCGCCACGCTGCACAGCGCCGACCCGGCGGTGAAGACGAAGAACCCGAACTTGTAGAGCCTGACGCGCCCGTAGATGTCCGCCAGCCTGCCGAAGCTCAGGAGGAGGGTGGCCGTCACCAGCGAGTACCCGATTATCACCCAGATACCGTCGAGCGCGGTGGTGCCGGGCAGCTCCCTCACTATGGTGGGCAACGAAATCAGCACTATGTTGGCGTCCAGCAACGCCATGAATGCCGCGATGGTGGTGTTGATGAGGACGACGTACTTGTACTGCAAGGCGCTTCCCGACACACCCGCCGAAGGTGATAAGAGCTTATCGGGTCTTCCCACCCCAAAGGGTTTTAGCGCCCGCCCGCCGCAGGCGGGCCGTGCCAGCCGACCAGTTCGGCAGGGCGATGCGCCACCTGTCGCGGAGGGACGCCGTGATGAACCGCCTCGTCTCCAGGCTGGGCCGGTTCGAATACATCAACGACGTCACCCCCTACCAGTCCCTGATACAGGGGATAGTCTACCAGCAGCTGTCTTCGACGGCCGCCTCCTCGATACTCCAGAGGTTCCTCTCCCTCTTCGGCGGGAGCTATCCGGAGCCAGACCAGCTCCTCTCGTGCCACCCTTCGAAGATAAGGGCCGCCGGGATCATGAACAGGAAGATAGAGTACATGAAGGGGGTGGCCTCGGCCGCGAAGGGCGGGGCGCTGGACCCGGAGAAGCTGAGGGGGATGACTGACGAACAGATAATCGAAGAGCTGGACGGCATCAGGGGGGTCGGGCCCTGGACCGTCCACATGCTGCTCATATTCGTCCTCGGCCGGCCGGACGTCTTCCCCTCCGGGGACCTGGGCATAAGGAAGGCCATGGCCAGGGCCTACGGAAGGGACAGGTTGCCGACCGAGGCGGAGGCGCTGGCCTTTTCGGAGAGGTGGAGGCCCTACAGGACCTTCGCGTCGCTCTACCTCTGGAGGGCCTTCGACTCCGCGCCCTGGCCCTAGCGGGACTGCAGCCTTACCCCTTCTTCGACCACGTCGATGGCTTCGTCCAGCGCGTCCTGGGGGATGTTCAGCGGAGGGAAGAACCTGATCGTGCTCTTGCCGCAGCTGATCACGAGGGCGCCGTGCCTCCAGCTGTAATCGACTATCCCCAGCATCTCCTTCACCCCGCTCTCCTTGCCCTTCTTGTCCTTGACTATCTCCATCCCGACCATCAATCCCTTCCCCCTTACGTCGCCCACTATCTCGTACTTCTCCTTCATCTCCAGCAGCCTCTTCATCAGCCTCCCGCCTGTCCTCCTGGCTCTGGCCAGCAACCCTTCGTCCTCTATCGTCCCTATGGTCGCGAGGGCAGCCTCCGCCGCGACCGGGTTGGCGCCGAAGGTCGAGGCGTGAGAGCCCGGCCCCCAGGACATCGTCTCCTTGCCGGCCACCAAGGCGGAGAGGGGGAGGCCCGAGGCCAGCGCCTTGGCCACGAGCACCATGTCGGGGACGACGCCGAAATGCTCGATGGCGAACCACCTGCCGGTCCTGCCCATCCCGGACTGGATTTCGTCGTCCACCAGCATGATGCCGTGCCCCTTCGCCAGCTTCTGCAGGCGCCTGAAGTAGTCCGGCGGCGGGACGACGTACCCCCCCTCCCCCTGTATCGGCTCGAAGAATATGGAGGAGACCTCGTCCGCCGGGACGTACTTGTCCAGCACCTGGTCGCTTATGTAGTCGACGCAGAAGTAGCCGCACTCGGGGTACGTCTGCCCGAACGGGCACCTGTAGCAGTAGGGATACGGGACGTGGGTCACGCCCGGGAGCAGGGGGGAGAAGCCCTTCATCTGCCTGGGCTTGCTCGCCGTGAGGCTGACCGCCCCCATCGTCCTTCCGTGGAAGGCCCCGGTGAACGCCAGAATTCTCTGCCTCCCGCTCCGGTATCTGGACAGCTTTATCGCCGCCTCGACCGCCTCCGTGCCGCTGTTCCCGAAGTACACGCGCTTTTCGAATCTGCCGGGGGTGATGGCCGACAGCTTCCTGGCCAGCCTGGCTATGTTACCGTAGTAGAAGTCCGTGTAGGAATAGTGCATGAACCTGCCCGACTGCCGGGCGACGGCCTTGACCACCCGTTCGGGCGTTGAGCCGACGCCGAGCACTCCCAGCCCCGAGTTGAGGTCGACGTAGGTGTTGCCGTCGACGTCCTTCACGAGCGAGCCGTGCGCCGATTCTACGACCAAAGGATAGAACCTGTCTATCGACGGGGAGAGCGTGGCCTGGGTCTCCTCCACCACCTTCCTCGCCTTCGGCCCGGGGGGCGCCGTCTTGATGTCGATGTGTCTCATGGGCGTGGGCCAGGTGGTCGCCCTCCAAGAAAAGCCTTCCCCTCCGACTTTCTCACGCGTCGCGGTACAACGGGTGGCGCGGGGGCGCGGAGACGGCAGAAACCTGCGCCGGAGCACCGCGCCGCGCACGTGGGCTCGCGGAATCCGGCGGCCCGTGCGAACGTCTTATATCGGCCGGGCGGCTCGCGGGCCATGGTGAGTCCGATGCCCAAGGTCACGCTGGAGCTGCGAGAGGGATACGCGTTCAGGGTAGGCTTCGAAGGGGTGAAGGACGGGACCTTCCTCATGGACGAGCCGGCGCCGCTCGGCGGGCAGCTCGGCCCCAACGCTTCCCAGATGCTGGCGGCCGCGCTGGCAAACTGCCTGAGCGCGAGCCTGCTCTTCTGCCTTAGGAAGGGGAGGGTCGGGGTGGCGGGGATGGAGGCGGAGGCTGAGGCGGTGACGGAGCGGAACGAGGACGGCCTCCTGCGCGTATCCAGGGTGAAGGTCCGCCTATCCCCCCGGTTCGAAGGGATGCCCGACGAGGCACGGACGAAGAAGTGCGCCGAGATATTCGAAAGGTACTGCGTCGTGACGGCCGCGGTCCGCGAGGGGATACGCGTGGATGTGGAGCTGAGCCCCGAATGAACCGGCCGACGACAAGCATATATAACCTCCGTTTTTGCCTGCCACCATAAGGTGCATCTAACGAATGCCAGTTGACCCCTTGGTAGCTGTTGCTGCCGCCATAGTTATGGCTGGCGGACTCATCGGCACTGGGATAGCCCAGCAGGGAATCGGAGCCGCCGGCATGGGCATAATAGCGGAGAAACCGGAGAAGTTCGGACAGGTGCTCTTCTTCTTCGTCATACCCGAGACGCTATGGATAATCGGATTCGTCTTGGGAGTGATCCTGCTCCTCCAGATACTGTAGGGAAAGGAGGCGGGTTCTCCTTGGGCGCCGAAGCCCTGCTACGTGCTGTGGAGGAGAAGCGGGTCAGGACCCTCGGGCTGATCGAGGCCGAGCATGAAGCCAGGAAGAGGGAGATAGCCGAGGCGGCGCGGAAGAAGGTCGCCGAAATAGCGGAGGCCGCAGGCAGGGAGGCCGCGGCCCTGTCACGGAAGGAGGCGGAAAGGGTGCTCGGCGCTGCCAAGCTCCAGGCAAAGCAGAAGGTCTTCGACGCGACGGAACAGATGTTGGAGCAGAACATGGCGGAGGTCAGGGGTGTCCTTTCGGAGATCTCCGCATCCGCGTCCTACAAGTCGCTCCTGAAGAGGATGGTCAGGTACGCCCAGGGCCGCCTGGGGAAGGGGATGCGCGTGAGGTGCAGGAGGGAGGACAAGCCCTTCTTCGCCGCGCAGGCGCAGAAGGTGAAGGTCGATACGGCGGACCTGAAGTGCATAGGCGGCTTCGTGGCCTCCGACGAGGCGGGGACGCTGGAGCTCGACCTCAGGTTCGAGGAGCTGCTGAGGCTCAACGAAGAGAAGATCAGGACCGCGATCTGGGGCAAAGAATAGGGATGCTCAGGTCGTCTTACGCCGCCTCCTTCGGACGGCTGCGGGCGGTGTCGCTGAACTTCCTTTCGAAGGAGTTCCTCCGCGGGCTCGCGCGCATGAAGGACCCGGAGGAGATAGCAGACGCCCTGCAGGGGACGTGGTACAGAAGGGAGCTCGAACTCGCGGCTTCGGTCTACAGGGCCCCCGCTCTGGTGGAGGTGGCCGTCAACAGGCACCTGGTCACCCTGAACACGATGGCCGTGCAGGCGTCCCCGCTCTTCGCCAGGAGGGCGCTCCTCGCCTACCTCTCCAGGTGGGACATAGAAAACATCGAGCTGATACTGGCGGCGAAGTCCCTGGGGCGCTCCCTCGAGGAGACGGAAAGCTTCCTGGTGTCGTCCCGCAACATCCCAGTGGGCATGGCCGGGAACGTCATCCCGCACAGCGACCTGAAGCTCCTCCTCCAGCAGGCCGACGTGGAGGCTGTGGTGAACCAGCTGGTGAAGTACGGGTACGGGGCGGTCCTTCTGCAGGAGCTGGGGGAGTTCAGGCGGACGGGCGACCTTGGAGGGATGGTCTCGGCCCTCCAGAAATACTACTATGACAGACTGCTCTGGGAGCTGCGCTTCCTGAAGGGGGACGAAGGGGTGCTCCGGGAGTACGTCAGGGCGGAGGTAGCCAAGCGGAACATACTGAACGTCCTGAAGGGAAGGGAGTCCGGGCTGGACAAGGAGGCATTCTCCCGCCACCTGATAGAGGGGGGGCTCATAGCGAAGGAGCAGTTGCTGGAGGCCTACGGGACGCCGTCGCTTTCGGAGCTGGTCAAGCGCTTCGAGCCGTGGTTCAACCTGTCGGACGCCCTCCAAAGGTACGAGCAGTCGGACAACCTGTCGGAATTCGAGGTGTCCATGGACAGGCTGCTCGTGGCCGGCTACATGGGCAGGTTCAGGTCCCTCTCCCTTTCTTCGACGGCGGTCTTCTCCTTCGTCCTGCAGGCAGAGGTGGAGAGGCAGAACATAAGGCGGACGGTGTACGGGAGGCAGTACGGCATGCCCGAAGAGTATATTAACGCAATTCTGTTGGTTGGGTGAATGATTTGAGTTCTGCACGGCAGTCCGCAGGGAAGATAGCCGTGGTCGGCGACAGGGAACTGGTGCTGGGATACAGGCTGCTTGGCGTGGACGACACCTTCGACGCGGCCCAAGAGGAACCCCAGAAGACGGTGCAGAACCTCTTCGCCTCCGACCAGTACAGCCTCATCATCCTGGGTGACTCGATCATGAGGTCGCTCCCCGCCCCGACGAGGGCGAAGCTCGAGTCCTCCGTGGTCCCGCTGGTCATATCCATGCCCCCCATCGAAGGGGAGGAGAAGGAGGAGGAGTCGCTCGCCACGCTGGCCAGGCGCGTCCTGGGCGTGGACCTCAAGGTGAATAGCTGACATGGAAAAGGGTACGGTTTCGAGGGTTTCGGGCCCGGTCGTGGCCGCGGAGGGGCTGACCGGCGCGAAGATGTTCGACGTGGTCCGGGTGGGAGAGCTCGGGCTGGTGGGCGAAGTGATCAGGCTGCAGGGCGACAGGGCAACCATCCAGGTCTACGAAGACACCACGGGGATAAGGCCCGGCGACAAGGTCGTGAACACGAAGCAGGCCCTCTCGGTGGAGCTGGGGCCCGGCCTCCTGACTTCGATATATGACGGGATACAGAGGCCGCTCGACGTCCTGAAGCAGCAGAGCGGCGACTTCATCAGCAGGGGGCTGCTGATACCGCCCTTGGACGAGAAGAAGAAATGGGAGTTCGTCCCGTCCAAGAAGAAGGGCGAGGCGGTGGGGCAGGGCGACGTGCTCGGCACCGTCCAGGAGACCCCTCTGATCGACCACAGGGTGATGGTGCCGCCGGGGCTGAAGGGGAAGCTCAGGGAGCTGAAGGGCGGCTCCTATACCATCCGGGACCCCATTGCCGTCCTCTCCACCGTGGATGGTGACGTGGAGCTCTTTCTGGCGACCAGGTGGAGGGTCAGGACGCCCAGGCCGATATCCAGGAAGCTCCCGCCGGACACCCCCCTGCTGACGGGCCAGAGGGTGCTGGACACGTTCTTCCCGGTGGCCAAGGGAGGGACCGCGGCCATCCCCGGCCCCTTCGGGAGCGGCAAGTGCGTCACCGGAGACACACCCGTCGTCATGTCGGACGGGAACGTGACCACCATGGAGGAGGTGTATCGCGCTTCGCTGGACGGCTCCTCGGCGGTCAGCGAGGGGGGGGAGGCGTACTACAGGCTGGCCAAGGACCTTGGCCTCCACTCGCTGAAAGGCTCGAAGATAGTGAAGAGCAGCTCCCGTTACATCTACAAGGGGACCAGCGGCTCCGTCGTCAGCGTGGTCACTAGGAGCGGGAGGAGGGTCAGGGTCACCCCCGTCCACAGGCTCTTCAGGGTGGACGGCGCAGGAGAGGTCAGGGAGACGATGGCCCGGGACCTGCGGGTCGGCGACTTCCTGGTCGCCGTGAGACGGCTGGACGTGCATAACGGGGACGCGCCGCTGGGCGTCCAGGCGGAGGAAGGCGCGCGCCTGCCGGACACGATGTCGCCCGAGCTCGCCGAGTTCATCGGCTACTACATGGCGGGCGGGCGGATGCGCGACGGAGACACGCTCACGATAGATGCGGCCCCCGGGGACAGGCTCCGGGAGCTGGCGAGGTCGCTCTTCGGCCTCGAAGGCGCCGGCGGGCCAGGGTTCGCCCTGCGCAGCGCCACCCTGGTCCGCTTCCTTTCGGCCCTGTGCCCGGCCCCCCTGGTGGGTCCGGCCGCGCTGCTCAGGTCCGGCGATTCGTCGATAGCCTCCTTCCTGGCCGGATATTACATCGCCGCGGGACGCGGAGGCCGGGGGGCGGCCTTCCCGGCCGGCCCGAAGCTGGCCGTCCAGCTGTCGTACATGCTGACGCGGCTGGGCGTGCTGCACACCATCGAAGACGGCCGCGTGGTGATAGGCGGAGCGGACGACCTCCGCGCGTTCTACGACGCGGTCTCCGCAGCCTCGCCACGGGCCGCCAGACAGACCAAGATGCTCGAAGTCGTGGATTCCTCCTTGCCTGCCGGAGCGGACGTCGTCCCCGTCTCCGACGGGCTGATGGCGCTGCTCGGCCGCCGCCCGGCCGGAGGGCAGCGGACGATGGCCGTCAAGGAGTTCAGGGCGCTGGCCGGCTCGCTGGGGGTCTCCTCGGGCGGGACGGTCATGCTCCATCCCCTGGCGGAGGCGCTGGACTACGTCTACTGCGACGAGGTGGTGAAGCTGTCCGAAGAGGCCGGGCCGTTCGACGTCTACGACGTGGTCGTCCCCGAGTTCGGCAGCAACTTCGTGGGCGGATACGGGGGCCTGATCCTCCACAACACGGTGTCGCAGCAGCAGCTGGCCAAGTGGTCCGACGCCAACGTGGTCGTGTACGTCGGGTGCGGCGAGCGCGGGAACGAGATGACCGAGGTGCTGGCCACCTTCCCCGAGCTGGAGGACCCGAAGACGAAGAGGCCGCTCATGGAGAGGACGGTGCTCGTGGCGAACACGTCCAACATGCCCGTGGCGGCCAGGGAGGCGAGCATATACACTGGGATAACGATAGCCGAGTACTACAGGGACATGGGCTACGACGTGGCGCTCATGGCCGACAGCACCTCCAGGTGGGCCGAGGCGCTGAGGGAGATATCCGGCAGGCTGGAGGAGATGCCCGGCGAGGAGGGCTACCCCGCCTACCTGGGCAGGAGGCTGGCCGAATTCTACGAGCGGGCGGGCAGGGTGGTGACGCTGTCCTCCGAACAGCGGACGGGGTCCGTCACCCTGGTCGGCGCCGTCTCGCCTCCGGGGGGAGACTTCTCGGAGCCTGTGTCGCAGAACACGCTCCGCGTCACCCGCGTCTTCTGGGCGCTCGACGCGAGCCTGGCCGCGAGGAGGCACTTCCCGTCGATAAACTGGCTCACCAGCTACTCCCTCTACGCCGACGACCTGGCCAGATGGTTCGCGAAGGGCGTCGCGGAGGAGTGGCCTGCGCTGAGGAAGGAGGCCATGGAGCTCCTGCAGAAGGAGGCGGAGCTGCAGGACATAGTCCAGCTGGTCGGCTACGACGCGCTGCCGGAGTCCGAAAAGAGCGTCCTCGACGTGGCCAGGATGCTCAGGGAGGACTACCTGCAGCAGAGCGCCTTCGACGAGGTGGACACGTACTCCTCCGCCAGGAAGCAGTACCTGATGCTCAGGTCGATACTGGAGTTCGGCAGGATGGAGGCTCGGTCGGTGAAGGCGGGGGCCAGCGCGGAGCAGGCGTCCTCGCTGCAGGTCAAGAACAAGATATCCAAGATGAAGTGGACCCCCGAAGACCAGGTCGAAGGGCTGGCGCGCGAAATCGAGTCTGACATGAAGGCGCAGTTCGCGCAGCTGTCCCAGGTGGTGGCGAGCTAGATGATACCCGTCTCATACAGGAGCGTCTCGCAGGTGGCCGGCCCGCTCCTCTTCGTGGAGAAGGTCAAGGACGCGGCCTACGGCGAGATGGTGGAGATCACCAACGCCCTCGGGGAGAGGGTCAGGGGGCAGGTGCTGGACTCAAGGAACGGCCTGGCCGTGGTTCAGGTCTTCGGTTCCACCATGGGCCTCAGCCTGGAGGAGACCTCCGTGCGGTTCCTGGGCGAAACGGCAAGGATATCCGTCTCGGACGAGATGCTCGGCAGGGTATTCGACGGCCTGGGCAACCCCAAGGACGGGGGCCCCAGGATGACGTCGAAGCACAGGGTCGAAATAGTGGGTTCCGGGATAAACCCCTACAGCCGGGAGGAGCCCTCCGAGTTCATCCAGACCGGCATATCCGGCATAGACGGCATGAACACGCTGGTCAGGGGGCAGAAGCTCCCGCTCTTCTCCGCGTCGGGGCTCCCGCACAACGTCCTGGCGGCCCAGATAGCCAGGCAGGCGAAGGTGCTCGGCGGGTCCGAGAACTTCGCAGTGGTCTTCGCCGCGATGGGGATAACGAGCGAAGAGGCCAACTTCTTCATCAGGCAGTTCGAAGAGACCGGTGCCCTGGAGAGGACCGCCCTCTTCCTGAACCTGTCGTCGGACCCGTCGATGGAGAGGATACTCACGCCGAGGCTGGCCCTGACCACCGCCGAGTACCTGGCCTATGAGACGGAGAACCACGTCCTCGTCATACTGACGGACATGACGAACTATTCGGAGGCGCTCAGGGAGATTTCCGCGGCCAGGGACGAAGTCCCCGGAAGGAGGGGCTACCCCGGCTACATGTACACCGACCTGGCCACCATATACGAAAGGGCGGGGAAGATAAAGGGGAGGAAGGGCTCCATAACCCAGCTCCCCATACTGACCATGCCCGCGGATGACAAGACGCACCCTATACCCGACCTGACCGGCTACATAACGGAGGGACAGGTGTATCTCAGCAGGGACCTGGACAGGGCCGGCGTCTACCCGCCGATAGACGTGCTGGAGAGCCTGTCGAGGCTGATGAACCAGGGGATAGGCAAGGGCAGGACCAGGGAGGACCACAGGGGCCTCGCCGATCAGCTCTATGCCTCGTACGCCCAGGGCAAGGACATCAGGGCGCTCTCGGCGATAGTCGGCGAGGAGGCCCTCAGCCGGAGCGACAAGAAGTTCCTGGGGATAGCGGAGAAGTTCGAGAAGAGGTTCATCAGGCAGGGGCTGGACGAAGACAGGAGCATAGAGGAGACGCTGGACGTGGGCTGGCTCGTCCTCGACGAGCTCTCCGACTCGGAGATCAAGAGGGTGAAGCCGGAGCTGATAGCGAAGTACAGGAAACGGCAGGGGAGAGCGGAAGAGCGGGGATAGTGCTTGCCAGCGGCTTCGAACGTCCGGCCCACCAGGATGGAATATCTGAAGACGGTGAGGCGCATAGCCATGGCAAAGAAGGGGCTCAAACTCCTGAAGCTGAAGAGGCAGGCTCTCATACTCGAGTTCTTCACCCTGAGCAAGACGGTCGCCACCCTGAGAAGCGGCCTCAGGAAGAAGCTGCAGAAGGGATACGACTCCATACACAAGGCGGAGCTGTTCGTCGGGGAGCTGAGGCTGGAGTACGAGTCCATCAGGATGTCCAGGATAAAGGAGCTGACCCTCAGGACGAAGAACGTGATGGGCGTCAAGATACCCCAGATAGAGCAGCAGGAGAGGTCTTCCGTGGGGCCCGAGCAGCTGATAGAGCTCCCCCCTTCGATAAACCAGGCAATAAAGGCGTACGCCGAGATACACAGGATGGTGGTGGACGTGGCCGAGAAGGAGACGGCCCTCAGGAAGCTCCTGCTGGAGATAGAAAGGACGAAGAGGCGGTCCAACGCCATAGAGAACGTCCTGATACCCAGGCTGCAGGGCAACGCGAAGTACATCAAGTTCAGGTTCGACGAGATGGAAAGGGAGAGCTTCATCAAGCTGAAGACGGTCAAGCGGAAGATGGCCCAGAGGGAGGTGGCGTGACACGCCCCCGTCCAGGAGGCAGAGGGGCATCCCGAAGTACTTCTACTGGGCCAGAGACCCCCCGAAGCCCCCCCGGAGGGGGCCGATGAACGCGCAGCAGAGGAAGTTCTTCGCGGTGATGACCGCCCTCAGGCTGGCGAAGGTGGCCGCGCTGGTGCTGCTCCTCGTGGTGCTGCTCGCGCTCATATGAGATGATGCGTATGTCGACCGAATACACGGAGGACCTTAAGAAGATAAGGAAGGCGGAGGAGGAGAGCGACCGCCTGGTTTCCCTGAAGAAGAAGGAGACGGAGGAGGGGC
>JAKAPW010000020.1 GCA_021811935.1 archaeon
AGCCCTACCTCCGCAAGTCTCTCCTTTCCGAGCGACGGGGGGAAGACAAGGAACGCGTCTATGTCCGCTTCGGCAGGGAGCCACGTGTCGTGGGCGTAGGACCCGCCCAGCACCACGCGCGCCCCGGCGCCGGAAGCCGGCCCGGCGCACCGCTCCGTGAGCGACAGCGCGACGGCGTCCGCCTTCTTCCTCTGGGCGGCGTCGGGCTCGACGAGCGCCTCCGCCTTCTTCGCCCAGAAAGACAGGTTTCCCTTCATCCCAGGCCATACCTCTCTATGTCCGAATAGACCGGGCCCGCGGAGGTGAGCAGGCTCCTCTTCAGCTGGAACTCCGCGAACCTGGCCGTCCCGAAGTCCTGCCACCCGTCCAGCTCGGGGACCCTGGCCCCCTGCGCGACCCTGAATATCGTCAAGTGCGGCTTGAACCCCCTCTCCTCCCTTCCCCAGTCGCGCAGAGCCTCGCCGACGGCTGCCTGCAGCGCCACCATGCCCTCCGACCCCTCCCGGACACCCACCCACACGACGCTCGGCCTGGAGGGGGACGGGAAGGCGCCCATCCCGGAGAAGCGTGCGTCGAACGAAGGTTGCCTCACTCCTCTCAACGCCCCCGCTATCCTCTGCACGGAGGCGTCGGGGACCTCCCCTATGAACTTGAGCGTCATGTGGAAGGCCGCGGGGTCGACGCTCCTCAGGCCGGGCGCCGCGAGCTTCTCCTGCGCTACCGCGATCCGGCGCCGGACATCCTCGTCCTTCAGCTCCAGCGCCACGAACACCCTCAATTCTTCCGCTGATGGCGTGGCAGGCCGATTAAATACATGTCGCGCATCCGCACGCTTAAAAACGGGCTGGCGCGCCGGGCTCTGCCGTGGACCCCTCCAGACGGCTCGTGATCTGCGTGACAGGCATGCCCGGGGCAGGCAAGACCACGGCCTACGGCCTCCTCCCCTCCGCGGGCTTCGTGCCCGTGAGCATGGGGGACGTGATAAGGGACGAGGCGCAGAAGAGGGGACTCGGCCTGAACGCCGAGGGACAGAGGGTCACCCAGAAGCTGGTCAGGCAGGAGGGGGGCGCCGCCGCGGTGGCGGAGCTCTGCGCCAGGAAGATAGTCGCCGAGGGGATAGGCCTGGCCGTGGTGGACGGGGCCAGGTCGTACGAAGAGGTCGTCCATTTTTCCCGGATGGCTGTCACGCGCGTCCTCTGCGTCCATGCCTCGCCCGGGCGGAGGTTCGAGCTGCTCAGACAGAGGGGGCGGAAGGACGACCCGACGTCCTGGGAGGCCTTCCGGGCCAGGGACGACGCCGAGCTGGAGCTGGGGGTCGGGAAGGTGATAGCCATGGCCGACAGGGTGGTGGAAAACGAGGAGTCGGACGTGGGCGGCCTGCAGGAGAAGGCGCTGCAGATAGCCAGGGGCTGGGTCCGGCAGGTTGCATGACGACGCGGAGCCCGAGCTGGCGGGCAGGGCCTCCGCCACGCTCAGGCCCTCGGAGGACCCGGCCAAGGTCGAAGCAGCCGTCCAGGCGATCTTCTACCCCGAATCCGGGTGCGTCGTCAGGCTGGAAGAAGGGACGGTCACGGCCGACTTCCGGGGAGCGGCCGCCCTGAAGAAGCTGCGGGACCAGGCAAGGGCCAGGAAGATACGCGCCGCCCTCCGCAGGCTGCTCCTGGCCAGGGCGTCCGGAAGCGGCACCACCCTCCTGCTGAACAGGCAGGCGCTGGCCGCCGGCGTCCTGGCCCTCTGCGAGGACGAAAGCGAGTCTCCCCTGGGCCCGGTCCTGCTCGAGCTCTCCTCGCCGGACATGGAGGGGGTGGCCGACTGGTTCGCCCCCGACCCGCGGCTGGGCGTCAGTCGTGGAGCGGGAGGTCGAAGCTTTCGAAGTCGTTCCCGGCCGACACGTCGGCATGATACCGCGACGCCTCCTTCACGGCCAGGCCGGCGTCCGGGACCCTCGGGCTGAAGTGCGTCAGGACCAGCCGCCCCACCCCCGCCCGGGCGGCCAGCCTCCCCGCCTCCGCCGCGGTGGAGTGGCCGTATTCCTCCGCTTCGTCCTGATATTCGGACGTGTAGGTCGATTCGAAGACCAGCAGGTCGACCCCCCTGAAGAACCGTTGCAGCCTTCCGGAAGGCCTGGTGTCCCCCGAATATCCGAAGCTCCTCCCCATCCTCCAGGGGCCGACCACCGACCCGGGACGGACCTCCCTGCCGTGGAACCTCACCGCCTTCCCCTCCTGCAGCCTGTGCCAGAGGGGGCCCTCGGGCACGCCTAGCTCCTTTGCCCTGTCCGGGTTGAACCTTCCCGGCCTCTTCGCCTCGTCCAGCCTGTAGGCGTACGACTCCCCATGGTGGTCCGACCTCTGCGCCCGCACGATGTAGCCCTTCTCCTTCACCACCCTCCCGCCCGTCACCCTTTCGAAGAGGAGCTCGAAGGGGAGGCCGGCGCCCCCCAGCACGTCTTCGACCATGTCGCCCACCTCCGCCGGCCCGAAGACCTTCACCGGCGCCTTCCTGTCGCTCATCCCGAGGGTCATCAGCAGGCCGAAGAGCCCCAGAACGTGGTCGCCGTGGGCGTGGCTCACGAATATCTTGGACGGCTGCATCCTGCCGAGGCGGGAGTTCATCATCTGCCTCTGCGTCCCCTCCCCGCAGTCGAAGAGCAGGAGCTCGCCCTCCCTCTCCACAGCCACCGCCGGCAGTCCCCTCCGTTTGGTAGGCATGGCGGCGGAAGAACCCAGTATCGTCACGCGGAACAGGGGACGCTATCTCCTCCTGAAGACCGATATGGCCCTTTCCAGCGACCTGTGAACATATAAACGATGCCTAGAGACGAGCGCGAGCCCCCCCGCCCCCGCGGGCACGAGGCCGCTGGAGCTCATCACCACCACGTGGGACCCGGGTCGCAGCAGGTCCTGCGCCTGCTCGAGCAGCCGCCCTCCTATCTCCTCCGCCCCGCCCACGATGCCGCTTGCCCTCCCGTAGGGTATGTCGGTGGCCATCCCCCCGACCGCCCTGATGGGCATGCGCCTGGAGTCCGCCCTGACCAGGTGGCAGCCCCCCTGCGTGTTCGCCCTGGCTCCGAAGACCATCTTGCGCTGCACGTCGATCCCGAGCGCCTCGATCCCCATCTCCGAGGCCTCTATCAGGAGGCTCCCGGTCCCCGCGAAGGGGTCCATGAAGACGTCCCCCTGCTTCACCCTGGCCAGGTTCACCAGCAGCCTGGCAAGCTTGGGGAAGACGGCCACGGGGTGGAAGTAGGCCCTGGCCCGCGGCCTCCTGTCCACCCACCGCCTCCTGCGGCCAGGGGCGGCCGTCCCGAAGAGCACCTCCCTCCCCGACCTGAGCACCCTCACCACCACCTCAGGCTCCCTGAGCGACACCCTGCTCCCCGGCGCCTCTTCGAGGACCTTCCTGCCGACCGCGGCGTCGATGCTTTTCTTTTCTTCGTCCGGGAACCCCTGGGCGTCCACCTTGAATCTCCTCCCCGCCAGCCCGCCGAACGGCAGCGACCCGGCATCCGCGTCGCCCTGCAGAGAGAGGAGCAGCCCGACCTCCCTGGCGTACGCTGCCCTTCCGACGGCAGGGCCCGGGAGGGAGCCCGCCTCGCCCAGGACAAGCTTCCCCCGGGACTCCAGCCTGGCCTCCACCCCGTACGTCTCGAAGAGCGCGCCCAGCTCGGAGGCGCAGAGCGAGGGGTCGCCGGCGGCTATGGCATAGACCTTCACGGGGGGCACCGCCGGCGCGTCATAGCCTTCTTATGAATTCCGACACGGTGTGCGCCACGCTCACCTTGCTGAACTCACCCGGCGCGGTGTCCGTGGAGACGAATTCGTCCACCCCGGAGGCGGTCATCCTTTCTATGGCGCCCGTGGCCAGGAGGGCGTGGGTGCACGCCACCGTCACCTTCTTCGCCCCCCTCTTCTTTATGGCTCTCGTTATCCCGGCTATGGTGCCGCCGGTCGAGACCGCGTCGTCTATCACCACCACTTCCTTCTCCTTGATCTCCGCCCCTTCCGGGAGGGTGACGGTCACTTCCCCCGTCACCCTGTTCCTCTGCTTGCTGGCGACGGCGTACTCCGAGCCGAGCTGCAGCGCCAGCGTCTCTGCCCTTATCCTGGCCCCCTCGTCGGGTGAGACCACCAGGCAGTCCGCCCCCTTGCCCGAGCCTTTCAGGTAGGCCGCTATGTCCCTGACTGCCGAAAGGCTGTTCGCCGGGATCGAGAAGTATCCCAGCCCTTCGACGTTGTGTATGTCTATCGTTATCATCCTGGATATGTCGGCCGCCTCCAGCAGCTTCGCCAGCACCCTGAGGCTCACGCATTCCCCCGGGAGGAAGGACCTGTGCTGCCTGGAATAGGCGAGGTACGGGACCACCGCTATCACGCGGGTGCCCAGCTCCTTCAACCTCTGCGCCAGGAAGCAGAGTTGCATGATGTGCCTGTCCTGAGGGGGGTGGGTCGACTGGACCAGCACGGTATACTTCGGCACGAACTCGTCCGGCACCCTCACGTAGCTTTCGCCGTCCGGGAAGACCTTCGACTCCACCTTCAGCACCCTGGCCCTGAGTTCCGTCGCTATGTTGAGGGAAAGGGACTGGGAAGCGGGACCGCCGACCACGCACAGATCGTCCATAGCTTGCCCGTCTGGCTGCTGGGCCGTCCATGTTTTAAGAATAGCGAGTTGGGGGCCCGGCCGGCCCTCGAAGCGATTCGAACATATCGTTTAAAAGCACATGTCATAGCGGGTTGGCTGGACGTGTCAACCCAGGTCTGTCCCGAGTGTTCAAGTCCGATGTCATACGACCTGCCGACAAAGCACTTCACATGCAAGAAGTGCGGCCTGTTCGTCACGAGGGAGCAGCTCTACGAGTTGAAGGCCAAGGCCAGGGAAAGGCCCTTCGACGACAGGAGGAAGCGCAGGCAGATGCAGGACGACTATCTGGACTGGTGGCTCTCCAGCAAGCAGCACTGAAAGGCCGTCATCGCAGCTCTCGGACGCTGCACTTAGCGTCGACTTCGCGCATCCTGGCCAGGAAGGCCCCGCTCGCCCCGTCCGCCGCTTTGACCCCTTCTTCCCCCCTGCCGGAGAACTGGACCACCACCCTTCCGGGCCCCTGCGGGTGGGACTTCACGTAGATTTCCGGGTTGGCCGCAGCCAGCTCCGCCAGCAGCGGCGCCATGTCCGCCTCGGGGACGCCGAGCACTTCGACGTCCAGCGTCTTCGACCTGACAGGCCCCCCCGACATCCTGGGCGCCACCTCCGCGTCGAAGATCGCCATCATCTCGGCGGGCACCCCCGGGAGGCAGGCAAGCTTCGTCACCCCCATCTTCGCCGCGACCCCCGGCGCCGTCCCCGCCGGGTTGAAGAGCGGCTCCGTCCCCTCCGGGATGGCGGCCATCTTCCTCCTCGCCGGGTCGAGCCTGGCCGTCCTGCGCGAGACCATCTCCAGCGCGCGGCCGTCCTCCTTCAGCCCTACGCCGAGGGCCCTTGCCAGCCCCGACAGCGTGAGGTCGTCGTAGGTCGGCCCCAGACCGCCGGTCGCTATGACCCAGTCCGCCCGCCTGGAGGCGGCCTCCCTGAAGGCCCCCTCTATCTCCGGCACGTCGTCCGCCACCACCGTCACCCTCTTCACCGTCCCGCCCATGCCGTAGACGCGCGCGCAGAGCCACCGGGCGTTGGTGTTGACGGTCCTGCCGCTCAGCAGCTCGTTCCCTATGCAGACGAGCTCAACCGCAAGCGCAGCCAACACGGGCGCAGCGGCGGGGGCGAATATTTAAGGTGCCGCCGGCCCATGCAGCAGCGTGTTCGGCGTCTACGTCCTCGGCACCGCCGGCTGCGGGAAGAGCCTCCTGACGCACAGCCTGAAGAACTGGCTCACATCGAAGGAATGGCACGTGATCACGGCAAACCTGGACCCGGGGGCGGAGTCGCTCCCCTACGACCCCGACGTGGACGTCCGGCTCCACCTGGACCTGCACGAGCTGATGGAGAGGTACCAGCTCGGGCCGAACGGCGCCCTTGTACTGGCGTCCGACATGCTGGCCACCAAGGCGCAGGAGATACAGGACGAGATAGACTCCTGCAACGCCGACATCGTAATCTTCGACACGCCAGGGCAGATGGAGCTCTTCGCCTATCGCCCGAGCGGCCAGTTCCTGGCCAGCAACTTCGCCGCCGACGGGAAGGCCGTCCTCTTCCTGTACGACGCGTGGCTCTGCAAGACGCCCGAGAACTTCCTCTCCCTGAACCTGCTGGCCTCGTCCGTCAGGCTCAGGTTCAACCTGCCCTTCATATCGGTCCTGAACAAGGCGGACATAGCGAAGGAGGAGGCGAAGCAGGCGATGAAGTGGGCCTCCAACCCCAGGCTGCTGGAGGCCTCGCTGGGCGAAGCGCTGAAGGGCGACGACTACAGCCTCTACTCCTCCCTCCTGCGCGGCCTGGTGAGGAACGGCTTCGTACACAGGATGATACCTTCGTCGGCCGCCACGATGGAAGGGATGACCGCCATCGCCAGCGAGCTCTTCATGCTCTTCAAGGGCGGGGAGGATTCGGAGGCATAGCCGCCCGCCTGGAAGACTCTTAAGGGGAGCCCCCGGTCAGGCCGCCGCTGGCGCTTGAGCAACTACATCTCGGGGAGGAACGCCGAATACGCGATAAAGAGGATGCTCCAGGCCCGGGGGTACGCCCACGTGATAAGGAGCGCCGGCTCCCACACGCCTGTCGACCTGCTCGCCGCCGACGGGAAGCGCGTCCTGGCCATACAGGTGAAGAGGGGGCGCTACATATCGAAGGAGGAGCAGGAGATGCTGAAGGACTGGGCCGCCGCCTTCGGGGCGAAGCCCGTGCTGGCGAAGAAGAAGGACGGACGGTGGGTGCTTCTTGACCTGGCAGACCAGAAGCCCGTCCTAGAGGACGTAGGGAAGCACGAGCATCGTGGCGATTAGCGCCACCATCACGGCGGTCACCATGAGGGTCGGCACCCTCACCGCGGTGTCGTCCCATCCCCTGTGGCTGACTGCCCTCATGAGGTGCCTGAAGGCTATGCCGCCGTCGAACGGGTATATCGGGAGCGCGTTGAAGAGCGCCAGGTTGAAGTTGACGAACCAGAGCCAGTAGAGCAGGTTGGCGAGCGGCCCCGCGAGCGCCCCCAGCGGGGACGCGTAGAACACCGCCATCGACTGCGAGAAGGGTATGTAGGAGCCGAAGATGGTCGGGGGAGGGATGTAGGCGGTGGGGTTCTTGCTCCACGCGGAAAGGTAGTTCTGCAGCACAGCGGCCGGGTCGTTGGTCGCGTCTATGCCCATGTAGCCCACCGAGGCGTTGGCCTTGCTCGCCCCGAGCGTCAGGACGGCCGTGTGGGTGGACGACCCGTACGCATACGTCACCGCGGCCGCATCGCCCGGCCCGGCCGCGGCCAGGTATCGCCCGAGCTCCGTGATGTTGGTCATGGCCGTCCCGTTTATCGAGACGATGACCTGCCCCGGCTGCAGGCCCGCGAGCGCGGCAGGCGAGCCGGGGACCACGCCGGCTATGCCGACGCCGCCGTAGGCGGTGACGGGCGCGAACGTGGAGACCACGCCGAGCAGCAGGACGAGGAAGAGGAGCGCCGCGAGTATGTTGCTTCCGACGCCCGCCGCCAGGACCCTGCTTGCCACGCGGGGCTCGGTCTTCTGCATCTCCTTTTCGTCCACCTCCACGAAGGCGCCTATGGGCACTATGAGGAAGAAGAGCAGCCCCGAGTCCTTGACGGTCAGCCCGTGCGCCCTGGCCACTATGCCGTGCGACGCCTCGTGCACTATCATGGCGGCGAAGAGCGCCACCCACCCGTAGAAGAAGGGCAGTATCGGGTTTATCCCAGGGAGGAGTATGTTGACGGCCGGCCCCAGGGACCTGACGAACGAGTCCAGGTTCGGGGTATACAGATACCTGAATATCGTGGTCAGCCCCAGGTAGACCATCACGGCCGTGACCACGGGCATGATGTAGAGGTAGAGGCCGGCCAGGTGGCCCATCCCCCTGCTCCCGGCCATCCTCTCCATCAGGCGGAGCCCCCTTCTCGTCTTGACCAGCACCAGGGGGAGGTGGAGCTCTACGTGCTTGAACTCCGTCTTTTCTTCGGTCAAGCTCCATCTACTGGTGGCTGCGGTCTACCTGTAGTACGGCACGGGGGCCTTCTCTATGAGCTTCCCTTCCCTGGACGCCCTGACCTTCTTCACCGCGTCCTCCAGGTAGCGCATGGAGATGGCGGACTCGTTGACGTGCTTCTTCGCGTCTTCGGGGTTGGGGTACTTGTTCAGGAACTCCTGCAGCACCAGCGACACGCCCGTGTTTATCACGGACCCCAGGTCCGCCCCGCTGAACCCGTCGGTGGACTCGGCGATCTTCGCGAAGTCCACGTCCCCGGCCAGCGGCTTCCCGGCGGAGTGTATCTTGAGTATCTCCAGCCTCGCCAGCTTGTCCGGCAGCGGCACGTAGACCAGCTTGTCGAACCTGCCCGCCCTCAGGAGCGCGGGGTCCACCATGTCTATCCTGTTCGTCGCGGCCAGCACCACCACGCCCGCCAGGGGCTGTATGCCGTCCAGCTCGGTCAGGAGCTGGCTGACCACCCTCTCCGTCACCATGCTGTCCGAGCTTATGCCCCTCACCGGGGCGAGCGCGTCTATTTCATCGAAGAAGATGATGCACGGGGCCGCCTGCCTGGCCTTCCTGAAGACCTCCCTCACCGCCTTCTCGGATTCCCCGACCCACTTGCTCAGCAGCTCGGGTCCCCTGACGCTGATGAAGTTCGCCGCGCTCTCCGTCGTCACCGCCTTGGCGAGCATCGTCTTGCCCGTCCCCGAGCCGCCGTAGAGCAGTATCCCCTTGGGTATGTTGTACCCCAGCCTCTTGTAGGCTTCCGGATACTTCATCGGCCACTCCACGGCCTCCTGGAGCTCCTTCTTCACCTGGTCCAGGCCGCCTATCTCCGTCCAGCGGACCTCCGGGGTCTCCAGATAGACCTCCCTCATCGCGGAGGGCGTTATCTCCCTGAGCGCATCCTCGAAGTCCTGCATACAAACCTGCAGCTTGTTCAGCGTTTCGGGGGGTATCTTCTCCTCTTCGAGCTTTATGTCGGGCAGGTTCCTCCTGAGGGTCTTCATGGCCGCCTCCTTGCACAGGTACTCCATGTCGGCCCCGACGTAGCCGTGCGTCACCGAGCCGAGCCTCTCCAGGTCGACGTCGCTCACCAGCGGCATGTGTCTGGTATGTATCTGGAGTATCTCGAGCCTTCCCTTCTTGTCGGGGACCTTGATCTCTATCTCCCTGTCGAACCTGCCCGGCCTCCTGAGCGCCGGGTCGAGCGCGTTGGGCCTGTTGGTGGCCGCTATGACCACCACCTTCCCCCTCCCCTCCAGGCCGTCCATCAGGGACAGGAGCTGGGAGACGACCCTCCTCTCCACCTCTCCCGTCACCTCCTCCCTCTTCGGGGCTATCGAGTCTATCTCGTCGATGAAGACTATGGTGGGGGACTTCTCCTTGGCCTCCTTGAATATCTCCCTGAGCCTGGCCTCGGACTCCCCGTAGAACTTGCTCATTATCTCCGGGCCGCTTATGCTGATGAAGTGCGCGTTCGTCTCGTTGGCCACCGCCTTCGCCAGGAGCGTCTTGCCCGTACCCGGCGGTCCGTAGAGCAGCACGCCCTTCGGCGCCTCTATCCCCAGCCTTTCGAAGAGCTCCGGGTGCCTCAGCGGGAGCTCCACCATCTCCCTTATCTTCTGTATCTCGTCCTTGAGCCCGCCGATGTCCTCGTAGGTGACCTGCGGGACCCCCCTGAGCAGCTCGCCCTTCTCCGAGAGCTGGAAGACAGTCTTCTGGCTTATTATGGCCGCTTCCGCCGCCGGGGTCATCCCCACCACCTGGAAGGTCAGCCTCCCGCCGAAGTAGGGCACCATGATGTTGTCCCCCCTCGTGACCGGGACGCCTTCGAGCGCGTCGGTGATGTAGCGCTCGTCTATGGGCGGGATGTTCTCCAGCGGGGCGACGACCACCTTCTCTGCCGGGACCGCCTTTATCTTCCTGACAGTCACTGTGTCGCCTATGGCCACGCCGGAGTTGTTCCTTGTGAGGCCGTCTATCCTGATGATCCCCCTGCCTTCGTCGGACGGATAGAGCGGGAGGCACTTGGCCACGGTCCTCCTCTTACCCTTGATCTCCAGCACGTCCCCGGTGGACGCAGCCAGCGAGTCCATGACGTCGTAGTCGACCCTCGCGACACCCCTCCCGACGTCCCTGGTGTATGCCTCCAGCACCTTCAGGTTGACGCTCTCTGCGTTCGCCAATGGTCTCGCCCTTTATTGCACCTTCAGTTCCTTGTATCCTTTATTAGTCTTCCCCTTCAACTTGAACCTGACCTCCAGGACGCCGTTCCTGTACGTCGCCGCGGCAGAGTCGGGGTCGACCGTCTCCTTCAGCTGCACTTCCGTCCTGTATTCCTTCGCCTTGGACTTCGCGGAGAACGCCAGCGATTCCTCCGCCACCTCCAGGTGTATGTCCTCCTTCTCCACGCCGGGGACCTCCAGTATGACACTGAGGAAGTCGTCGCCGACGGTCTGCTCCGTCAGCGGCTCCCTGCGCCCATGCACCGCGTCATAGTCCCCGAAGGTCTTGAAGAAGGGGGAGCCGTCCGGGCTGATCCCCAGCGAAAAGCCCTTCACGAACGGCCGCTTCAGGTGGTCGACGTCCTTCTTGAAGCCGGAGACCACCCCCTCTATCTCCTCCTCTATCCTGTCCATCAGCCTGTCTATGTCGTCGAATATATCCTTCGAATCATCTTCAACCATTGGTTATCAACCGATGGTTAGAACCTAAGGTTTATTTAAACCTTGTCGCAGAACCCCTCCATGCTCGACACACTGGAGGTCGTCGGCTCTTCTTCGAGGTGGAGGATACTGGAGCTCCTCAGGGGAGGCCCGATGGACGCGCGCTCGATAGCCGGGTCCCTCGGGATGACCGTGCAGGGGGCCATGAAGCACCTCTCCGTCCTGGCGGACGCGGGTCTGGTCGGGGGCGAGGGGCACGGCAGGCAGCTGTACGGGCTGAAATGCAACGTCTGGCTCAGGCGCGAGAAGGAGGAGGGCTGGGAGGCCATCTATTTCTTCCGCGCGCCGGGAGGGCGCCCGGTGCCGGAGGCTATGGAGTTCAGGGTCAGGAGGTACCTGCGCCGCGCGGCAAGGTGCCTGCTCGGCGGCCCTAGGCCCCGCCGGCCGCGACGGGCGGCTGCCCCGGCGGGCGGTTGACGTTCTCGTTTATCACGTCGGCCATGTAGTGGTCCTTTATCTTGACGGTGACAGCCTTCACGCCTTCGACCTCCTGTATGGACCTCTTGACGTCCTCCGCTATCTGGTACGCGAACATGGACGGGCAGACGGGCGTAGTCATCCTGACCTCCGTATAGACCGTGCCGTCGTCCGCCACATCCAGCTTCTCCACCAGGTTCAACTCCAGTATCGGGACGCCCACTTCGGGGTCCACCACGTAGTTGAGCTTCTCCCAGATCTGGTCCACTATCTCTTCCTTGCCGGGCATCGGTAGGTTCCGCCGGCATCCATATATTAATACTTGCTTGCCTTTGTTCCCAAAACCTCGCAAAACGTGAAATATGACCGGGGAAGAGCCCCGCCCATGGTTTTGGAAGATAAGGACGCTGCCGACCACGCCCTGGCCGTAGCGCTCCGGGAAGGGGCAGACTACGCGGAGGCCCGCCTCCACAGGAACGTCGACACGGTGGCTTCCCTGAAGAACGGCGAAGCGGAGCCGCCGGGCCACGGCGAGTCCTACGGCCTCGGAATGAGGGTGATGTGTGGGGGCGCCCTGGCCTTCGGCGCCACGAACAGGCTCGGCAGGGAAGGCGCGGCCGCCCTTGCCGCTTCGCTGGTCAGGAACGCCAGGTCGGCGGCCGCCCTCTTCGGAAAGAAGGTCGCGATGAGCCCGGAGGATTCGTACATGGCCAAGTGGGGGGTCCCGGAGAAGGAGAGGATGGAGGACGTGGACGCCGGAAGGCTGCTGTCCGCCCTGAAGGACCTGGAGGGGGAGGTCCTCTCCGCGGCGGGGGAGGGGAAGATGCCCTTCAGGCTCTACTTCCTCGCGACCGGAGTGGAGGAGAAGTACTTCACGAGCACGCAGGGGACCAGGATAGAGAGCAGGGTCCCCCGCCTCGCCTTCTCCGGGGTGCTGACCGGGAGGGATTCGGGGATGGTCGTCCAGAGGCGCGTCCAGACGGGGGGGAGCGGCGGCTGGGAGGTGTTCGAGGGGCTGGGGATCAGGGAGAGGTTGAAGTCGGAGGCGGGGACGGTGGCCAGGATACTGTCCTCCGCCTCGAAGTTCATGGGGGGCGAAATGGACGTGATAGTCGGCCCGGAGGTCGCCGGCATCATGGCCCACGAGTCGGTGGGGCATCCGGGGGAGGCCGACAGGATAATGGGCCGGGAGGCCGCCCAGGCGGGCGAATCCTACCTTTCCTCCTCCGACCTGGGGAGGCAGGTAGGCAACGGGCAGGCGATGGTGAGCGACGACCCTACCGTCCCCGGCAGCTCTGGCTTCTACCTCTACGACGACGAAGGCGTCCCCGCCAGGAAGAGGAGCCTGATAGACGGGGGGAGGATAGGGGAATTCCTTCAGAACAGGGAGACGGCGGCGGACTTCGACACAAGGAGCAACGGCGCCGCCAGGGCAGACAGCTACGACAGGGAGCCGATAGTCAGGATGGCCAACACCTTCGTGGAGCCGGGCGACATGGCGCTCGAGGAGATGATATCGGGCGTGAAGGAGGGGGTGCTCCTGAAGAACTTCATGGAATGGAACATAGACGACAAGAGGTTCAACCAGCGCTACGTCGGGCACGAGGCATACAAGATCGAAAAGGGGGAGCTGAAGGGGCTGGTCAGGAACCCCGTCCTGGAGATAACGACCACCAAGCTGTGGGGCAGCATTGGAGGGAGGAGCAGGGAGCTGGCCTTCGACGCGGCGACCTGCGGCAAGGGGGACCCGATGCAGGGCATACCCGTCTGGCACGGCGGCCCGCACATGCTGTTGAACGGCGTCAGGGTAGGGGCGAGGTGAGCGGCCGTGGAGCAGAGCGCGATAGACTGGGCGGAGGCCAAGGCGAAGTCCCTGGCCGTCGCCGAATACACGGTGGTCGAGCACCATCTGGACGAGATGCAGGCCAGGTTCAGCGACAACAGCCTGTCCGTGGTCAACAGGCTGCTCACGACGGAGCTGGGGGTCTACCTGGCCAAGGGCAGGAAGAGGGTGCTCGGCTCGCTCTCCAGCACCGGGCGCCGGAGCGTCGAGGAGTTCGTGGAGAAGCTCTTCGCCTCGATGAACTCGACGTCGGCCGAGTCGGACTTCGCCCCGCTCCCCGCGGGGGGCGCCGGGTATTCGCACAACGGCGACGCGGACGCTTCGCTCGACCCGTTCGACCAGGCGGCCTGCGCGAAGTCGGCCATCCAGGCAGCGCTTTCGGCCGGCGCCTCCAGGGTCGCGGGCTCGCTGACCGCCCGGCGGACGCTCGTCGTCCAGCGGACGAGCGCCGGCCTGCAGGGGAGCGACGAAAGGACGTCCTACCTGCTGAACGTCAGGGCGTTCGCGGACAAGGACGCCAGCGGGCACGGGGTGAGCGTCGCGACCAGGCTCAGGGACCTGGAGACGGAGCAGGCCGGGAGGCGGGCGGGCGAATGGGCCAAGAAGTCCAGGAATCCCAGGCAGCCCGAGGAAGGGGTCTATTCCGTCATCTTCGGCAGGACGGTCGCCGCGGACCTGTTCCAGCATGTGGGGCGGTCGGCCTCCGCCTTCGCCATGGAAACGGGGCTCTCCTTCCTGCCCGAGAAGTCGGGCGAAAGGGCGGGCTCGGACCGGCTGACGGTGAAGGACCACGGCCAGATAGAGGGGGGGCCCGACTCCAGGAGTTTCGACGACGAAGGGAGGGCCACGTCGACCACCGTCATATTGGACGGGGGGCAGATGGCCCGCCACCTTCACAACTCCACGACGGCCGCGAAGCACGGAGCGGAGCCGACGGGGAACGCTGGCATAATAAGCCCGAGGCCCTGGAACATCGAAGTGGTCCCCGGCTCGTCTGACATCGAGGAGATGGTGCGGGAGACGAAGAGGGGCATCTTCGTCACAAACAACTGGTACACGCGGTTCCAGAGCTACAAGACGGGGGAGTACAGCACGCTGCCCAGGGACGCGGCCTTCTACATCGAGGGCGGCAGGATAGGGCACCCGGTGGCCGGGTTCAGGATAAGCGACTCCATACCCAGGCAGCTGGGGGCCGTCACCCTGCTGGGCAGGGAGAGGAGCTGGATAGAGTGGTGGGAGGTGTCTACCCCGGTGCTGCAGCCCGACATGCTGGTCGACGGCGTGAGGATCACGAGGGCGGCGACGTGAGTCGAGGGACTGCCGTAAAATATAAAAAGGGCACAAGAGAACCGGCCTTTCACGTTATAGGTAGTTTGGTGATAGGATAAAATGTCAACTACAGCAGTTCCGGCCGTTACGTCAACGGGGCAGCCGGTCCTTATACTGAAGGAGGGCAGCTCCCAGAGCAAGGGAAGGGAGGCGCAGCGGAACAACATAACCGCTGCCAGCCTCGTCGCCGAGATAGTGAAGTCGAGCCTCGGTCCAAGAGGGATGGACAAGATGCTCGTCGACACCCTGGGCGACGTGACCATAACGAACGACGGGGCGACCATCCTGAAGGAGATAGACGTGCAGCACCCGGCCGCGAAGATGATGGTCGAGATAAGCAAGGCCACCGACAGCGAAGTCGGCGACGGCACCACAAGCACGGTGGTCCTGGCCGGGAGCCTCCTGGAGAAGGCGGGGACGCTGATCGACAAGGAGGTCCACCCGACCATAATAGTCGACGGCTACAGGAAGGCGGCCGCCAAGGCCATAGAGGAGCTCGACTCCTTCGCGATCCGGGTGGAGGCCGGCGACAGGAGCTGGCTGTCCAAGATAGCGAAGACATCACTGTCCACCAAGGTGGTCTCCAGGGACGCGGAGCACCTGTCGGGCCTGGTGGTCGATTCGCTGCTGCAGGTGGCCGACAAGCAGGCTGACGGCTCGTACAAAGTCGACATAGACAACGTCAAGGTGGAGAAGAAGCCGGGGAGTTCCGTGCAGGACACCCAGCTGATCAAGGGCATAGTCGTCGACAAGGAGGTGGTGCACGCGGGGATGCCGAAGCGCGTCGAGAAGGCGAAGATAGCGCTGGTGAACACCGCGCTGGAGATAGAGAAGACGGAGTTCGACGCGAAGATAAACATCAGCGACCCGTCCCAGATGAAGGCCTTCCTCGACGAAGAGGCGAGGATGCTCAAGGCGATGGTCGACAAGGTCACCTCAGTCGGCGCTAACGTGGTGGTCTGCCAGAAGGGGATAGACGACATAGCCCAGCACTACCTGGCCAAGGCCGGAGTCCTGGCCGTCCGCAGGGTCAAGATGAGCGACATGGAGAAGCTGGCCAAGGCGACGGGCGGCAGGGTCGTGACCACGCTCGAAGAGATGGCCGCGTCCGACCTCGGGCAGGCCGCGCTGGTCGAGGAAAGGAAGATCGAAGAGGACAAGTGGGTCTTCGTCGAGGGATGCAAGAACCCCAAGGCCGTGACGATACTGATCAGGGGAGGGGGCCAGAGGATAGTTGACGAGGCCGAGAGGAGCGTCCACGACGCTGTGATGACAGTAAAGGACACCCTTGAGACGCCGGCCGTGGTGGCCGGGGCGGGGGCGCCCGAGGCCGAGCTGGCCCAGAGGCTGCGCAAGTACGCCGACAGCCTCCCCGGAAGGGAGCAGTTGGCCGTCCAGAAGTTCGCGGACTCCCTCGAAGTCATACCGCTCACGATAGCGGAGAACGCCGGCATGTCCCCCCTTGACGTGCAGGTGGAGCTCTCTTCCGCCCACGGCCAGGGCAAGCTCTGGCACGGGGTGGACACCCGCGCCGGCAAGGTCGCCGACATGGAGTCGAAGGGCGTCTTCGAGCCGCTGGTCGTCAAGGAGCAGGTCATAAAGTCGGCCACGGAAGCGGTGAGCATGATCCTGAGGATAGACGATGTCATAGCGGCCGGCAAGTCCAAGGCGCCCCCGATGCCGAGGGGCGGGGGCGGCGGCGACATGGGCGGCGACTACTGAAAACACTTTTAACAGTTAACTTTTTCTTTATCTGCAATGTGGTCCAGCGTCCAGAGTCTTCTCCAGAACAGGAAGGCCGGGTTGTCCATAGCCAGGGTGATGCTGGAGCACGGGATAAGGATAGACCACTCCGGGAGGTTCTTCGTGGGCGACGTGGCGATATCGGACAGCTCCCTCGCCAGGGCCGCGGGGGTCGACAGGAGGGCCGTGAGGGAGACGGCGGGGTACATCCTGTCGAAGGCCGAGCTGAAGGCCGTCCTTTCGAAGATCAGGCCCTTCGGCGCCAGCCTTGCGGAGGTGGCCTCCCTCCTGCGGTTCTCCGTCCTCAGGATACACGCCGAACCGCACGCGCCGGGCGTCATATCGGACGTGTCGTCCGTGCTGGCGGGCCACAACATAGTGATACGCCAGGCTCTGGCCGACGACCCCGACCTGGTCCCCGAGCCCCGGCTGACGCTGGTGGTGGAAGGCGACCTTCCCGCCTCCGCGCTCGAGGAGATACGGGCGCTGGACTGCGTAAGGTCGCTGACCCTGACGAAGTGAAACGTCAGGCCTGCTTTTCCAGCATCTTGGTCAGCGTCCACGTGGCCGTGCTTATGATTTCGTTCAGCCTGACCTTGTCCCCGTAGTTCCTGACGGTTATCCTGGTCATCTTGCTGGAGGGCTCCTCGTAATCGAAGGATATCATCTTGTCCGCGGGCAGCCTTCCCTCGTCGTGCAGCCTTTCGTCGTCCGTCCTCATCGCGCCCAGCACCTTCCCTATGAAGTATGACTTGAACGGAGGCGTGGAGGACCTGACGGCCACGTCCTGCGCTATGTCTATGGTGAGCGCGTCCTTGGCGACGCTGGCGTTTCCGAGCAGGTAACCGTCCTTCTGCCTCTTCATTGGCCTGACCTCGGCGTGCCCGCCCTCCGGCCTGGCGAGCGCGACTTCGGAGGGAAAGTCGGTCGCCTTCACGAAGCTCTTTTCGCTCAGCTGCCTGTCCACTATCGTAAGGAGCTTCTTCGACGTTTCAAGCTCCTCCTGCAGGGAGCGTATCCTTTCCTCGAGTCGCTCCCTGAGCTCCGCCAGTTCCTTCACGTCGGAGTCGGTGCTCATCTTGGTAGCATCTGGCCGCGAAGCCGATTTTAAGCTTTTCACGCAAGGGGGGAGGCGTCCGGAAACCCGGCCCTCAGTATATCATCAGCTTCTCTGTTTCGAGGGTCACGTGCAGGTTGTTGACCGCCTTGTAGACTTCCTCTTCCTTCTTCGCGCCCGTGCAGACCAGCTTCCCGCTGGCGAAGAGTAGTATCACTGTCTTCGGCTCCAGCATCCTGTGGATCAGGCCCGGGAACTGCTCCGGCTCGTACATGCTCCTGGGGAGGTTCAGGGCGGCCTCCTCCAGCTTGACCCTGCCGCCCAGGCTGGCCGACGCCACTATGTTCTGTATCTCGATCACCGCCTCGTTTTCGACCTTTATCCCCCCCTTCCTGAGCTTCTGGACCACCATGTTGACGGCCTTGAAGGCCTGGTCCTCCGACTTGGCGCCCGTGCAGACCATCTTCCCCGAGCTGAAGATCAGCGTCGCCGTCTTGGGGGCCTTGAGCCTGAAGACCAGCCCCGGGAACTGCTCGGGGTGGTACTCCACGCCGTAGAACAACCTCTGGATCTCCAGCAGATCTATCCTCTGGTCGACGCCCGCAGAAGCCACCACGTTTTCTATCGATATTAATGGGGTAGTCTGAGGCATCTATAATTCTATTTGAACGATTTATAAGGCTTGTATTTAAATCTTGAATATTATATGTTGTTGCTACATCAGCCCGTCCGGGCGTGGATTCCCGGGGATGTCGCTGGAGCATAAGGAGGGTGAATCGTGGGATGTCAATTTGCGGGCAAGGCCATGTAGCCACAACGCCGAGGACGATTTAAGAAACAACTCAAGCCCTCCGGCAACAGGAACGAAATTGGTCTAACTCGTCCACGTTGCGCCAGGAGACGGAACGCGACAACCTGCTCGACGGGTTCTTGACAGAACCGGACACTAGAGGTCGAATTCGCCGTCGAGTGAGTACCTTGCGGCCACAGCTTCGTCCAGTTCGACCCCCAGCCCTGGCTCGTCATCCAGCTGGATGAACCCGTCCCGTATCACCTTCTTTTTCGACAGCTTGTACCATAACGGCACATCGTGGCCGTGGAACTCGAGCACGCCGAAGTTGGGGATCGAGGCGGCCAGGTGGGCTTGGGCGACAGTCCCGATGGGGCTGCTGATGTTATGAGGCGATATCGTGATTTCCTTCATGGCGGCCATCTGGGCGATGAACCTGCTCTCCAGCAGGCCCCCGGCCTTCGGGGCGTCGGGTGTCGCTACCCTTATCCCCGTCCCCAGGAGCTGTTCGAACTGGTACCTCCCGTAGAGGTTCTCGCCGCTGGCTATCGGTGTGGTCGTGGAGGAGGTGACCTCTCTCAGGAGCGAAACGTTCTCCGGTGGGACCGGATCCTCGAGCCACATCACACCATATGGTTCGATGGACTTTGCGAGCCTGACAGAGTTGTTCACGTCGTATTTCCAATGCAGGTCGAAGAGGATGTCCGTCTCCTCGCCTACGGCTTCCCTCACCTCTCCGACCAGCCCTGCCAGGTAACCTGTCTCCTGGTTGCTCAGGGAGCCCGTCTCCTGGGAGTGGCGTGTGGTGTACGGCGTCGGTATGTCGAGGTCGAACTTCACGGCGGTGAACCCTTCCCCCTTTAGCTCCTTGGCCCTGGCCCCGTAGGCCCTGGAGTTGTACTCCTCGGCATAGGCCATCGGAGTGGCCCGTCCGTGCACCGGCTCTCTTTCGACGGCCTCCGGCGGCGCGACCCCGAGTTCCCTCATCCACAGCGGGACAGTGGGCAGGAGCACCCTGCTCATGCTTTCCAGGGCCTTGCCGGCGTGGGCGTCCGCGTAGATCCTGACCTTGTCTCTGAACTTCCCTCCCAGAAGAGCGTAGACAGGCAGGTTCAGGTGCCTCCCAAGCAGGTCCAGGATGGCTATTTCGATGGCCGAGAAGGCATGGTAATTTGCCCCGAAGGTCCCCGACGGGACGGACGCCCACCTGAGCTTGTCCATTATTCGGTTGACGTCGAAGGCGTCTTCTCCTATGACAAGGGGCGCATATTCCCTGATCACGCCTTCGAGCTGCGGGGCGGGGAACGCTTCGCCTATTCCGCTCTGGGCGCCCGCGTACACCTTGGCAAAGGTCCACTGGTAGTTGCCCTCGACGGTGGCGGCCTTCACGTCTGTTATCTTGAGGGGCATTGCACTGCCTTGCCGCCCTGTCGATTTAATGCTTTAGAGGACCTTGTCGGTCGAAGTGGATATGTCAGAAGATGGCGCTGCCTCAAGCCGGCGTCCGCCCCACTGCTCCTCCGGTCGACGCCCCATCCGGCAGACGGGAGCACGGTCGTGGCTGCATGAACGGCCGGCCCGTCCGCGGGCCCGCATCGACGGGAACGACGCCCGTGAGCGAGCAGACGGGATCCGCTCGTCGAGGCGGCGCATATGTTAATCTAGCGCGGCATGCGGTGCGGCGCAGGAGGTGGACCGACGTTGAAGGCAGTGGTAAAGCAGAAGCGCGGTGACGGTTTCGTGGACCTCGCAGAGGCGCCCGAGCCGCAGTGCGCCGAAGGAGAGATGCTCGTCAGGGTGGGATATGCGGGCATCTGTGGAAGCGACATCATGATGCTGCACGACCGTTTCCCTTCATATAACCCTCCCGTCATCATGGGGCACGAGTTCGCCGGCACGGTCGAAAGCCTCGGGAGCGGCGTAAGCGGCTTCTCGGTGGGGGACAGGGTAGCGTGCGAGACCCATGCGTACGTGTGCGGAGAATGCGGGTACTGCAGGTCGGGACTCTACAACCTCTGCCCCGACCGAAAGGGCTTCGGATACGGCGTCGACGGGGCATTCGCCCGCTTCGTCAGTGTCAGGAAGGGCATCGTCCACCACCTTCCCGATGAAATACAGGACAGGGAGGCGGCCGTACTGGAACCGCTCTCGGTGGCCGTGAACGCGCTCACCCGCAACTCACGAATCATAGCGGGGGAGTCGGTGCTCGTCATCGGCCCCGGCCCCATAGGGCTGCTCTGCCTTCAGCTGGGCAGGCTCGGCGGGAGCGCGGTGACGGTGGTGGGGACCGAGCACAGCCGCGTCAGGCTCTCCGCTGCTTCGAAGATGGGCGCGGAAAGCGTGATGACAGATACCGAGCTCAAGGAGGAGTTGGCCGCCGGCCGGCTGAGTGATTCATTCGACTCGGTGGTCATAACCACGGGAGAGCCTTCGTCGTTCGAAACTGCCCTGAAGGCGGCCAGGAGGAACGGCCGTGTTGTCCACATCGGAGAATCGACCGACAGGGCTTCGTTCCAGTTTTCGTTGTTGGAAAGAAAGAACCTGACGGTGCAGGGCTCCTTCAGCCATAACTGGCCCGTCTGGGAGGCCGCCATCTCGCTCGTCAAGGAGGGGAGGGTCGACCTGCTGTCGCTCGTCACCCACGAGGTGGGTATATCAGACTGGAAGGAAGCCTTCCGGCTGACCGAGAGCAGGGAAGGCATGAAGGTCCTGATAAGGCCGTAGCTCAGTAGGAAAGGCCGGGGATGCTGATGTCGGAGGTTAGGCCGCCGTCCACCACCATGATATGGCCCGTCATGTACCTTGAAAGGTCGGAGGCAAGGAAGGCCACGGACCGGGCTATCTCCGCGGGCGGCGCGATGTAACCGAGCGGTATCCTCTTGTCCACGATCTTTCTGGACTTTGCGTCGAGCACTCCGGTCCCCATGGGGGTGTCCACCCACCCCGGCGCGACCGAATTGACCCTGATTCGGTGGGGGGCGAGCTCTATCGCCAGGCACTTCGTCAGCATTATGATCGCACCCTTGGAGGCCGAGTAAGCCAGGATCCCGGGCTCCGCCATGATGCCGTCGACCGAGGAGACGTTCACCATCACTCCGCCCGTCTTCCTCTTCACCATTTCGGTCGCCGCTGCCCTGGCGAAGTTCCTGTAGCCGCCCAGATTCACTTCCATTATCCTGTCCCAGTCATCCTCCTTCATGTCGAGGACCGAACCCCCCCTTATCATTCCCGCGTTGTTGACCAGGACGTCGACGCCTCCGAATTCGTCGACGCACCGCCTGACCGCCTCCTCGGCGGCCGAGCTCCGTGCCACGTCCGCCTCGAACGCCACCATTCCCCGCGCGGCCGGGCCTTGGGCCCCCTGCTCGAACCGCTGGTCGACCGCCAGGACGCGCATGCCCAGTTCGGCGAAGAGCCTGATGACCTCTCCCCCTATGCCTCCCCCCGCCCCCGTCACTATCGCGGCCTTTCCCGACAGCCCCAGCAGCTTCGATTCGAACGACAAGTGTGCGGACACCCCTTGCCCGCCCCCACCCTTCTTTTTATCGTTTCGTCGCGGCCGCGCCCCCCGGGGGTGGCGGAGAAGACGGTCTCGCCGTCGACCCATTTATTCTTTGGATATCCCACGGACTTCGAACCCGATCTCCGCGTTCAGCTTTGCTCCCCCCTCGAGCCTGGAGCAGTGCCCTTCCCGCACCGCCGTCGCAAGGTCGTAGGGGTAGCTGGTGCTCGGCTCGATGACCGCGTTGTAGACCCCTCTCCATCCGCCGTAGGCCAAAAAGAGCCAGACGTTGTCCATGACCTCCTTCGGGAACGTTATTTCGGAGACGATGCCGTTCTTTTCGTCCCTGAACCTCACCACGCCGTCCCGCAGCCCGGTCGCATAGTGAAGGGTGGTGTTGTGGTCGCCCGGGCTGACCAAGCTTACGTCCTTCTTCCCCCCTCCCCTCAGTTCGGCCCTGGGCCACCGGTATACGCCCTTCGCGAAGGGGCCGGCGAACCTTTCATCCACGATTCCGTATTCGGCCGCGATTTCTATGCTACAGCGCTCGTTTATGGCGAACGCCGGGTGAATCTTCCAGAGGAACTTCAATTCATCGTCGCCCAGGTTCCTTATTTCGTAGGCGCAGGTTATCTTGGGGTCGTCCTCCTTCAGGGTAAGGCGCCGGATTATCTCCACGGGCGAAATCGGGGGGGTGACCTTCGCGGTCACGGTGGCCGACTTTCCGTCTTCTTCCAGCTCGTAGTCCCACGGGAGGGACCATATCTCCCCCATGTCGGGAAACCTGTCTCCCATGTAAAGCGATTCCGCGTCGTTGGGGAAGACCTCGTCCCAGCCGCCGCTCCATACGTCGTCGAACTTGCAGCCGAAGGGGACCTTCCTCGGCCGGACCCTCGGATTGTGCCAGAGGATATTCGTACGGGTCGGCAGATGGACTATGTCATAGATCTTGCCCCCGAGCTCCGGGAGGAGGGAAACCCTGAGCCGTTCGTTTTCAAGGACAACCGCCTTCAGCCCCCTGAAACTCCATTCATCAGTCGCCTTGACGCCTGTCATGCCTTGGATGGCAGTCGCGAGCGTTAAGACCTTTTTTCGGGGCGGGGCCGGGGTACCTTCCAGCCGCGCGGGGAGCCCGTGGACCATCAGGACATATACGCTTTAAAGGCGACGTGTTTGCCAGTACCTGACAGGTTTGAAAATCTGCTGCGGGTCGACATACATAACGTCGCTCTACGCGACCTTCGAAAGGGGCGACTATAGCTCGCTCCCGACCACAGACGACCTTCGCGACGCCATGAACTGGGCTGCGTCGGCGGGTTTCCAGGCGCTAGAGCTGGAGGTGCTCACGAAGAGGCATCTCGACACATTCGACGCCGAAAGCCTGCGCTCGCTCACAGAAGCGCTCGATTCCTCCGCGGTCTCGATTCCGCACGTGTCGTTCCCCTTCATCTTCCATTCTTTCCCTGACACCTCCACCTGGAGGTCCGTCAAGCGTGATTTTGAAAGGTGCGTGGAAGTGACCGGACGCGTCGAGGCCGAGGTCATCCAACTCACCTCGGCCCCCTTCCCCGGTGCGGAGCTTACGTGGGACGGCCCGTATCCCGGCGGTCCTCCAGCGAACGTCGTCTTCCACAGGGTGGGGGGATGGAAGAGCGTCTGGGGCACTTTCGTCGAGTCGGTGGGCCAGCTCTGCGACATGGCGAAAGCCGCGGGGCTGAAGCTCGCCATGGAACCGAGGCCCAGAGAGGTCATCGGTAACACCGACGCGATGCTGGCGCTCCTGCGCGACGTCGGCTCTTCCGACCTGGGTACAGTATTTGACACGGGGCACCACTTCGTCATGAAGGAGGTCCTTCCGGTCTCGATATGGAAGCTCGCCAACTCGATAGCGTCGGTGCAGCTGAGCGACAACGACGGCATAATAGAGCACCACTGGGCGCCGGGGGAAGGCAGGATCGACTTCGAATCCGTCCTGCGCGCCCTCAACGACGAACGCTATGGAGGCTACCTCGCGATCGAGTCCTCCGGCGTGGGTCGACGTGCCTCCGACTTCGTGAAGGCCAGGTTGTATGTCGAGGACCTCCTGGGGGCGGTCCTCGGGGAAACGGTGGGGGCTTCGCAGAAAGCGGCGTACGACCGGCGATGACTTCGCACAGCAACCGATATATCATGGCTGATGGAATCGGTGTTGGGCTTTGAGTATCAGTTCTATCTCCTTGCCGATCGACGAAATTGGCATCCGGCACATACATCCCTCCTCCAACCCGCTGAGGAGCGACATAGGCGACATCGACCCCCTCTGCGGCTCCATAGACCAGGTAGGTCTGCTGCAGCCGATCATCGTCAGGGGGGTCGGCGGACACTTCGAGGTCGTGGCCGGGAACAGGCGGCTGTCAGCGTGCAGACGGCTGGGATGGCACAAGGTGCCGTGCCACATAGTCGAACTGTCGGACAAGGAGGCGTTCGAGGTCTCCCTCATCGAAAACTTGGACAGGAAGACGCTCAACCCGCTCGAGGAGGGGCGGGCGTTCAAAGACTACGTCGGTAAGGCTGGATGGGGAGGGCTTACGGAGCTCTCCAACAGGATCGGAAGGAGCCCGTCCTACATTTCCAAGAGGATCAAGTTGACCTCCCTGCCGCCCGCCGTGCTGGAACAAATCTTTCGGCGTCGAAACAGTCCGAGCCTTGCGGAGGAGCTGCTGACCCTGGAAGAGGACGAGCAGCTCGAAGTGGCAAGGACACTCGAACGCGAAGACCTGACCACGAGAGAGATGCGGAGGCTGGTCAACGTAATCAAGGAGGTCTCCCCCCGCGGCGGACAGCGCAAGGAGGAGAGCCCCTGGAAGGCCAGGGAGGCGAGGGAACGTTTCATCATGAGGTGCATCGAGCAGACGATAGCCGCCCTGAGGCTTTCTCTGTCTAGGATGGACACCGTGCTGGAGAAGCTGGACAAGGAATGGATAGAGAAGGAAGTGATAATGCAGTACAGGCTCACGCTGCACGGCCAGATAGATTCTTTGATCCGTCTGCGCAGAAAGCTCGGTCTGACCTGACTACCCAACGTCCCTGAGCGTTTCGCGGACGCTCTCGGCGAAGATGTCCATCATCTGGTCAACCTCCTGCTTCCCTATGATAAGGGGTGGGGCGAACGCTATCCAGTGCGGGTCATACCGCAGTATGAGCCCCTTGCCGAGCGCCTTCTTGCCGACACGCATTCCGAAATTGACCGAGTCGGGGAACTGCTC
>JAKAPW010000080.1 GCA_021811935.1 archaeon
GGGAGGCCGACGTACCCGAGAGCGGCCAGCGCGAGGACGGCGGCGTACATGGCTGCGATCACGGCCGAATTGACGGCCCTTGCCGCCCTCCGTTCCAGGATGACGGGCAGCGTCCTCTGCCCGACGCTCCTGTCGAAGTCGAGCTGGTCCATGTGCTTCCCGACGAGTATGGACATGACGCCGAGCCCGTACGGCAGGGACGCGAGAAACGGCCGCGGCGAAAGCACCCCGGTCAAGGCAAAGTAGCCCCCTCCCACCATTATCGGCCCCCATACGAGGAAGGCGGCCACCTCGCCGAGGCCTATGCTCTTGAGCGTCACGGGAGACGCGTCATAGAGGAGGAGCATCCCGGAACCGGCAAGGAAGAAGAGCAGGATGACCGGCCCCCTGACGCTGAAGAAGAAGGCGGCTATGCCCAGCGCGGAAAGGAGGAGGGCGCAGATCGCCACCTGCAGCCCCTTCTTTGACGTCACGCCTCCCGCCAGAGGGTGCAGAGTGTATCGCATCCTGGGCGAGTCCGGGGTGTCCTTCCCCCTGTAGTATCCGTAGTAGTCGTTCGTCAGGTTGCTCGCCGCGTGCAGGATGACGAAGCCAGACAGGACCAGGAGGAAGTATGCGGCGTCGAAGGTGCCGTAGGTGTAGGCGAGTATGCCGGCTATGATGGCGGACTGGGCCGATATGACCAGTATCGCGCTCCTTGCGGAGTAGAGCCACGCGGAGACGCCGTCCAAGTCGCCCCGCTTGCCGGGCCCGTAGAAGCCGCCGAACGCCACCGCCCAGCGCTTCAGTCTGCGGCCTGCCGAAGCCACATCCTGTCAGCGGGAAGGTACCTCCTTCCGCGTAATATCGCTTTCCCTGACGGCTCACTATCGGGGGGCGGCCGCCTGGCCGCTGCCCTTTCTCGACAGGCCGTGCAGTATGCTCTTCAGAGGGAGATACACGGCCAGCCCTACAAGGAACAGGGGGACGGCGACCACCGCCACCTCGACTATCCCCTCGAGGACGCCGACGAAGAGAGTCGCGACCGATGCCGCGAAGCCCGATGCGTCGAACCGAAGAGGGGGGCTCGTCACATGGATTTCGGCCCAGCGTGTCACCGTCTCCCCCGACGAGTCGGTCGCGGTGGCCGTGACGTTGTAGTCACCGGGATGCGCGAAGGAGTGTATGACAACTACGCCCGAGGCTGAATAGCCGTCTCCGAAGTTGTAGTTGACCACGTAGCCCTGGGAACCGCCGGAGACGACGGCGGTGAAGGTCACGCTCAGGGGGGAGGTGCCCGACCCCGGAGCCGCCGTGACCTTCAGTAAGAGCGGCGCGGCCTGGTGCTGCTCGAAGAAGGCGGTTATGGTGGAGTAGTCTATCAGCCTCTGGGTGGTCATTATCTGGGACTCGACGGAGTTTATCTGTTCGTTCACCTGCGCCAGCTGGGACTCCACCAGCAGCGTGCTGTTTATGGAGTTCGTCTGGTTCAGCAGCCTCAGCAGCGAGCCCTGCTCGGTGTACAGCGCCTGCAGCGTGGCGTTCAGGTCGGTGTACTGGACGGAGACGTCGTTGCTGGTGGAGGTCATGCCCGTCACGTTACCCAGGGCTTCGACCTTTCCCAGGACCGCACCATAGCTCGCCACCGGGACGCGTATGACCGCGACGGCAGTGGCGCCTTCGAGGCTGGAATACGCCACGTAGCCTCCGAAGGAGGCAGCGATGGCGGACGCGTCGTCCACCGCCAGGGCGGGCGAAGCGACGTCAAGCGTGACGTTGCTGAAGAACTCTATCATGCCGCCCGCCGGGGCCGGGGTGTAGGTTGTCGGCCCGACGGCGGTCGACTGCGGAGCCGGGTTGGACGATACCACGAGGGTGTTGGAGGAGGGGAGCCCATAGTAGGACGCCGCACCGAAATTGATGATATGAGTGGTGGAGGTGGTGAGCGGCGGGGCCATGGCGTACGGTTGTGCCGCCGGCCTTGCGACGTTGGACAGCCCCACGAGCAATCCTCCTGCGACGATGAACAGGAGCAGGTAGACGACCAGCCTGGCAGGCGGAGATTTGTTCCCTCGCACGAGGTCGTCTGACCCGAATTTTGCTTAAAGAGATTTCTCAAATCGAAATTTGACCTATTCGCCCGCGTGGCGCGTGAGAAGCCGGCCGATCCGGCAGACTAAAACGCGGGTTTCAGTCATGGTTTAAAGCCGGAGATGTCTACTGCGTACCCGGTATGGTGAGTTTCCGGCTCAAGTACCTGGACCCGGACAAGACGATAGAGGTCCTTTCGGCCGACATGCCCAGAGACATACAGCTGTTGAAGCTCGTCGCCGAGGAGCTGGACAATGACAGCGGCCGGGGCGTCTACACCACCATATACGACGGCGTGGAGACGGCGTCGGACATAGCGGCCAGGCTCGGGCTTTCCGTTCAGCTGGTCGGCTATCATGTGGAGAAGCTTCTCCTGGCCGGACTGGTGGAGGAGCGCGTCGACTCGAAGTGGCTCAGCGAGAAGGGGAGGGAGATGAGACACTACGTGCCGTCCAAGGCGGCGATACTGGTGGTCCCTTCTCTTTCGAGCCTGAGGAGCAACAAAGAGGTGAGGGACAGGACGCGCAGTGCCTTCGGCGACCTTGCCAGGAGGATACTGCCCTCCCTCCTCCTGGGGTTCGCGGCCTTCCTGGGCGTGGGACACCTGATGGACCTGCAACCGGGGATGACGGACATGACGGCGTCCGGCGTAGTTTCAAACGTACCGAATTCACTTGGCGCCGCCGCGGGCCACGCGACTTTTGGAGGCGTTACCCTCGCGACGTCGAACGCATCGGCCGCCACGGCGAGCATCCTGGCGTTGTTTCCCTCCGGCCCCCTTCCCGTCCTGGCAGGCATCACGGCGGGCGCGGCCGTGGGGTACCTGTCTTTCAGGCTGTGGCCGCGCAGGCGGGCCGGCGGCGGCTCCGCCTCTGGGGCCGTAGCAGAAGGGGCCCTGCCCCGGCCGAACGAGCGGGGCGCGGCGCCCTGACCCTGGGCCGGACGGCGCTTCCGCCGGCGGAGGTCATCATCCGTCCGCCTGCGCGCCTTCCATGCAGAGGCCGCCGCCCGCGACCCTGAGGCTCTTCCCGTTCAGGTCCAGGACGGCGACGCGCATCCCCTGCCAAACGGGGACGGGGTGCGGAAGACGGGCCAGGAATCCCCTCCCTGCGCTGGAGACCTTCGACGTGACGGTCTCACCGGGCACCTGGAGGTGGAGGTCCCTCCCGTCTATGCCCTGCCTATAATACGGGCATGGCTCGAACTGGAAGGCCAAGCTGTCGCCGAGCCGGCACGAACCGTCGTCGAGCCAGGCGGTCCTGCCCAGTTCGGCGGCGTCGGCGCCTCGAAGGGACAGTCCCACCCTGCACCCCCTTCCCGCGCTCTCCACGTCTTCGTCGTTGATCTGTATCCCCCTGACCTCCACCGTCTTCCCTGCAGGATGGGGTATGGTGCGCAGGTCGTCGTGGACGGAGACCCTTCCGGACAGCACGAAGCCCAGGGCGACCGTGCCCACCCCCTTGACGTTGAACGTCCTGTCGACATGAATCAGCGTCCCGTCCCTGGGGAAGCTGCCCGACTCCTCGACCACGGAAAGGTCCATGACAGACGACGATGCGCTCCTATGATCCACGGAGAAGCCGGACAGAGACGTCCCTCTGAAGACGGAGACCACGTCTTCCGCGGACGCGCCGCCGTCCAAGACGACGACGGACCCCCGCAGCCGGAAGCTTTGCAGCAGCATCGCCAACTCACCGTCGGGCGGGGTCATCTTCGCGTATTTCGGGAAGATGTAGTACGCGTGGTCCGAGATGGAGGCTATCCTGGCGTAACCCTGTATCTTCTCGGGGTAGCGCTGGTCGTCCAGGAAGAGGAACCGCCTTCCGGAGGCGTCCCTGTGGTAGATCGCCATCCCTTCGGACTCGTTCTTCTTCGAGACCGAGTTCAGGAACGCGGCCTTCGATGTCTGGTCCGCGCCGAAGACGCCTATGAATGGCAAGGGCCCTGTCCCCGGCGTGCGTGGTAATTTATACTTGGCCCCATGCCTCAACTGAGGGTCGCCAGCAAGGCGCCGGGCGGCGGAGAGAGGCTCGCCGGGGACAGGCTCACGGCACCTTCAGGAATTCGTCATAGCCCTTCGCGGCCAGGACGGGGTTGAGCCTCGCCTCCTCCCCCAGCTTCCTGTATGGGACGTCGCCGTAGTCGTGCCCAGGGTAGACGACCGTCTGCGGCGGAAGCCTCAGGATCACTCCGTGAAGGCTCCTGAACATCTTCTCCATGGAGCCACCCGGCAGGTCCGTTCTCCCGCAGTTGCCTATGAATAGCGTGTCGCCTGTGAAGAGGTTCTCCCCGTCGTACAGGCAGATGCTGTCCTCCGTGTGACCGGGGGTATGAATCACCTGGACCTTCCCTTGCCCTATGCGCAGGAAGTCGCCGTCCTTCACTGCTATGTCGTGCTCGACCGGCGAGTTTTCATGGACGACCGACTTCGCCCCGAGTTCGTCGGCCAGCCTGTTGAGGGTGGAGGTGTGGTCGAAGTGCTGATGCGTGGCGACCACATACTTTACGCGCATCGACTCGCCCTTGGCCGCGCGGGCTATCGGTTCCGTCTCCCATCCGGAGTCTATCGCTATGGCCTCCCTGCTGGCTTCGTCGGCCAGCAGGTAGACGAAGTTCTGCATCGTCCCGACCTTCAGCTGCTTCACTATCAAGGCGCCGTCCCGACTCCGCCGGCTGCCGCCCGTATTTCCTTTTCGACTGCCTCGGCTCGAGCGCCGGGGGACAGCGCAGGGTTTGAAGATATGGATGGGCCTTTGTCAAAGAGATATGCCCAAACGGTATTGCTTCGCCTTTCAATATTCGGCCGGTGCACGATTGCACATGAAGGGAATCGGGGAGCCGCTATTCGCTCGGAAGCTCTCCGATAAGGAGAGAGCGAGGATACGCGCCATGAGCCAGTCCAAGGGTTCCACAAAGAGGACGGGCATCTGTGGTGCCCAAGCCGTCTGTCGGAACAAGGCCTCCAAGATGGTGGACAAGCTGCATCCCGACAGGCATACCGTGAGGCTCTGGATAGGGGTTCAACCATGGAGGGATGCCCGGCCTCGAAAAGACCTTCAGGAAACCTAGGGCCGTTCTTTCCGCACGATCCCCTTCAGGTCGAAATCCGAGTCGTGGGAGTATATCTCGGTGACGTTGAAACGCTTCATCACCTCCAGGGTAGCCGCGTCCGTAAAGCTCAGTCGTTCGAATCGGGAGAAGTTCCTCAGCGCGCCTTGGAACACAGGACCGTCGATGTAGACCATCTTCACGACCTCTGACGCAAGAATGTGTCTTGCCGCCTCTACCACCTTGTGTGGGCGGACGCCCCGTCGCTTCAGGAGCGTGAATGTCTCGTCAA